>DAOUWX010000062.1 GCA_030666935.1 Atribacterota bacterium
AAGTCAAACTACCAAAAAACTAATTCTAATAAAAAACTTTTTACCTTTTTTTATTCTTTAATTTTTCTAAAAATTCAATTACAGCAAAAGGTGCAGCATCGCCTTTGCGAAATCCAGTTTTCAAAATACGTGGGTAACCGCCATTTCTCTCCAAATACTTTGGACTAATTTCTTCAAACAATACTTTGGAAGCTTTTTTATTTCTTATAACTTTTTGCACCTCTCTCTGAGATTGCAAGTTATTAATTTTAGCTATAGTTACTAATTTTTCTACATACTTTCGAACTTCTTTTGCTTTTGTATATGTGGTTTCAATTTTTTTGTAAGTTATGAGTGAAGTAGATAAATTGGCCAATAAAGAGCTTCTATGACTACTACTGCGACCTAATTTCCCTTTTAATTTCTTATGCCTCATCCTAAATATCCTCCTGGTGCGTTTTTTCGCCTAAGACAAATCCATACTTAGTCATTTTCTCTTTTATTTCATCTAAAGATTTCTTTCCTAAATTCTTTATCTTTATAACCTCCATCGGAGAGTAGTTAACTAAATCTCTCAATATATTTATATTGGATTTTTTTAGGCAATTATACGAGCGAACTGAAAAATCTAGTTCTTCAATGGTTTTATTTAAGATTTTTTCTTTTTCGCTCTTTTCTTTTTCTTCTCTTGAAATAAGTTCGCCCTCTAATTCAATATCTTCAGGAGAAAACTTAGTAAATACCTTTAAATATTTAATCAATATATTTGCTGATTTACTCAAAGCTTCATCGGGTAAAATACTTTTATTAGTAAATATTTCCAACGTTAATTTATCGTAATTAGAAAATTGACTCAGACTGGCGGTTTCCACATTATAGCGTGCCTTCGTAATAGGTGAAAAAAAAGAATCAATAAAAATGGTATCTACTGATTTATCCGACTTTTTATTTTTTTCAGCAAGTAAGTAACCCATTCCTTTTTCAACTACTATCTCCATATCTAGTTTAGCGTTGCTATTTAAAGTAGCTATCTTTAAATCAGGATTAAGTATTTCTACATTAATATTGGGGGTTATATCTGCTGCAGTTACTATTTTTTTACCTTTTGTCTTTAATTTTAAAATCTGTGGTTCATCGGTAAATATTTTAACTACTAATTCTTTAATATTTAAAATTATTTCAATTACATCTTCTTTTATTCCTGGAATAGTATCAAATTCATGGGTAATTCCTTCAATCCTAATAGCGGTTGCAGCCGCTCCCCACATGGAAGATAATAAAGTTCTTCTAAGTGAGTTGCCAAGGGTAACACCGTAACCTTTTTCTAATGGTTCTATGATAAACTTTCCATAATTATCTGATAAATCTTCCACTTTAATTTTTATCTTATTAATATCCATCACCTTCAATGCCCTCCTTCTTTAGGTATAGGAAACCCAAAAATATTAACGAGAATAATACTCAACTACCAACTTTTCCTCTACCGGTAAATTTAATTCTTCTTTAGAAGGAAATTTTATTATCTTTCCTTTTAAGTTCTCAGCATCAAACTCTAACCAAGAGGGGATAGTGACCTCTATCTTCCCTTCTTTAATTTCTTTAATATTTTCGATATTTCCGCTCTTTTCTTTAATCTCAACCACATCATTAATATCAACCTGATAAGAAGGTATATTCACTTTTTTTCCATTAACTAATATATGTGAATGCATGACCAATTGCCGAGCATGGGCTCTTGATTTAGTTATACCAAATCGATAAACTATATTATCTAATCTCCTCTCTAGTAATTCTAAGAAATTTTCTCCAGTAACGCCTTTTTTCTTCTCAGCTTTTTCAAAAAGATTTTTGAATTGCTTTTCCAATAATCCATAATATTTTCTAAGTTTCTGTTTTTCTCTTAATCTTACGCCATAGGTAGACAATTTTCTTATCCTTGTCTTTTTTGCATTTTTACCGGGCAACGAAGCACCTTTTTCTATTGGACATTTATCAGAATAACACCTATCTCCTTTTAAAAATAACTTTACTGTTTCCCTGCGGCACAATTTACATACCGCACCTGTATATCTTGCCATATATAACAAAATCCTCCTTATTTTCTAAAAATTTTATAATAGAAAATTTTAATCTAAATTAGTTAACTGGTTTAATAGTTAACTAATTAGCTAGTGTAATAATAATAACTCATTTACTAATTAATCATTAAGTAGCTAACAAATTTATCTTGTATTTTATATTTGAAACTAACGACTATTCGCTATTCACTAACGACTAATTTATATCCTTCTTTGTTTTGGGGGCCTGCAACCGTTATGTGGAATTGGGGTAACATCCTTAATCATATTAACTTTTAAACCTACTGCTTGCAAAGATCTAATTGCTGTTTCTCGCCCTGGACCAGGACCCTTTACTAATACATCCACTTCCTTTAATCCTTGATCCATAGCTTTTTTAGCCACCGATTCAGCGGTCATTTGAGCAGCAAAAGAGGTACTTTTTTTACTTCCTTTATAACCCATATTCCCCGCACTAGACCAGGCAATTACATTTCCATCTCCATCTGTAATGGTAACTATAGTATTGTTAAAAGTAGATTGGATGTGAACTACCCCTAAAACTATATTTTTTTTTATTTTCTTCTTGGTTTTCTTTATTTTTTTCTTATTAGCCAATTAAATTCTCCTTTCAGTATCTAAATCTAAGATATTACATACTTTTCTTTTTTCTTGCTCCTACTGTTTTCTTGGGCCCTTTTCTGGTTCTCGCATTAGTTTTAGTTCTTTGACCCCTCACAGTTAATCCCTTTCGATGTCTTAAACCTCTATACGAACCTATATCCATAAGCCTTTTTATAGAGGTAGTAATTTCACTTCTACATTCTCCTTCTACTTTATAATTTTTATCAATAATTCCCTTTATCTTATTTATCTCTTCTTCGGTTAGATCTTTTGCCCTGGTATCCAAATTAACTTTTGATTCTTTTAATATGGAACGAGCGCTGGTAATACCAATTCCATAGATATAAGTTAAAGCGTATTCAATTCTCTTATTTCTTGGTAAATCTACTCCAGCTATTCTGGCCATATCTTAATATATCCTCCTTTAAAATTATTTCCCCTGTCTCTGTTTATGCTTTGGATTACTACAAATTACTCTTATTTTGCCTTTTCTCTTTATTATTTTACATTTTGCACACATTTTTTTGACCGATGATCTTACTTTCATTTATTTCCTTCCTCCACGTATTATATAGTATCTCGTCGTCGTATCTTATATCTCGTTAGAAAATTCATTTTGCCTATATAATCATTTATTATCAAATTGAATATTTAATGCGAGAAGCGTAAAGTCATAAATCAAAACCTATCTTAAAACTGATTGGGTATCTAGAATTCAGGAGCCAGGAATCTGGTTTCTGAATTCTATATTTTTTACGAGATACGATTCACTAGATACGAGATACGAATTCATAATCTATATACAATTCTACCTTGGGTTAAATCATAAGGTGACATTTCAACTTTCACTCTGTCTCCAGGTAATATTCTAATAAAATGCATCCTGATTTTACCTGAAATGTGGGCTAATATTTCGCAACCATTTTCCAGTTCAACCCGAAAAGTAGCATTTGGCAAGGACTGAATAACTTTACCTTGCATTTCTATACACTTTTCTTTTACCATCAATTATTCCTCCGCCTAAATACATTTTTCTCAAACTATTGACAAACTGTTAATTTATTTAAATATTAGTTAATATTTCGTTACCATCTGCAGTTATAGCTATAGAATGTTCAAAATGTGCTGATCGGCTTCCGTCTTCTGTCACAACTGTCCATCCATTATTACAAAGTCTTGTTTTATAAGCGCCCATATTTACCATAGGTTCAAGTGCTAATACCATTCCCTCTTCCAACTTTAAACCAGTATGAGAAACACCATAATTAGGTATCTGTGGTTCTTCGTGCAAATAACAACCCACTCCATGGCCCACATATTCTCTTACTACAGAAAAATGTGATTTTTCTACTGTTCCCTGGATGGCAAAAGAAATATCCCCTAATCTATTACCTATAATGGCTTTCTCTATACCTTTAAACAAAGATTTTTTAGTTACCTCTAAAAGTTTTTGTTCTTTTGGCTTTATTCTCCCCACGGGAACTGTAATCGCAGTATCACCATAATAACCTTCTAAATTTGTTCCAATATCAATACTTACAATATCCCCTTCTCTCAATCTTCTCTTTCCAGGAATACCGTGAACCACTTCTTCATTTATAGAAACACATATAGAATGCTGGAATTTATTTTTTTCTATTCCATAACCTTTGAATGCGGGTTTTGCTCCATGTCTTATTATATAATCCTCAGCAATCCTATCCAACTCTAAAGTAGTAATTCCTTCTTTTATATTTTCTAATATTTTATTTAAGGCGCTTGCTGCTAATTTGCAACTCTTTCTTATGCATTTAATTTCTTCGGAAGACTTTAAAATTACCATAATTCTATTAATGCATTCCTCGTAAAACTTTCTTGATCGCTAAAAAAGCATTCTCACTTAAATTAGCATCTATCACTTTTAGTAATTTTTTTTCTTTATAATATTTTTTTAAAGGTGTAGTTTGTTTAGCAAATACTTTCAATCTATTTTTTATAGTCTCTTCTTTGTCATCCGCTCGCTGATACAACTCTCCACCACAAAGATCACAGGTATTATCTTTTTTGGGAGGATTAAATGACAAATTATAATTAGTGCTACATTTTTTACATACTCTACGGTTAGACAACCTTTGTATTATTTCAGAAAAAGGAATCTCAAAGTAAAATACATAATCAATGTATTTATTGAGCTCTTTATTTAATTCCTCTAATGAATTCACCTGTTTAATATTTCGGGGAAAGCCGTCAAAAATATAACCATTTTTGCAATCTTCCTGCTTTATTCTTTCTTTTATTATTTCCAGGATAATATGGTCAGGTACTAAACCACCTTTTCTCATAATATTCTCAACTTCTATGCCCAGCTTATTCTTTTTATCTATTGCTTCTCTTAAGATTACCCCTGTTGAAATTACCGGAATATTTAATTCTGCCTGCAACCTTTTTGCTACCGTTCCTTTTCCTCCACCTGGAGGGCCTAACAAGATTAACCTCATAACTTTCCCTTTCTTTTTAATTCAGTTGTCCTGCTTTAGTTAGTCGATAGTATTAAATTCAGGTTTTCAGTTATCAGCATACAGCTAATAATTTAAAACTAAGAGCGAAAAACCATAATTCAAAACTCATAAATAGTCGCTAGCCGTTAGTGAATAGTCGTAAGTAAAAAATACAAAACTAGTTTTCAGTTTTCAGTTCACTGTAAATACAGGCTTTTTAAACTTGGAACTTGCAACCTGTAACCCGAAACTTATTACTTGTCACACATTACTCATTACTTACCACTGTATTTTAACTGGTTAACCGGGTTACTGAATAATCTTGTGACTCGCGTCTTTTATCAACCAGCTAACCAGGTAACTAACCAACTAACGAATAAGCTAACGAATCAAATTAGTTTATAAAAACTATTTCTTAATAAATCCTTCATAATGCCTCATTAACATGTGTGATTCTATTTGTTGAACAGTTTCTAAAGCCACTCCTACCATAATTAACAAAGATGTTCCTCCGAAATTAAAAGTAGTAATACCGGTAATTTTTATTAAAATATTGGGTAGGATAGCAATCAGAGCCAAAAATAATGCACCACTTAATGTAATTCGAGTCATTATATAATCAATGTAGGTAGTAGTATTTTTCCCTGGTCTTATTCCTGGGATGAAACCTCCATATTTTTTCATATTGTCTGCCATATTGGCGGGATTGAAGGGAATTTCTGTATAAAAAAAAGTAAATACTATAATTAAAATAGCATACAAAACTAGATACAATGGCTGTCCCGGGTGAAGGGCCTCAGACATACTTTTCATAAAAGCTAAGTTTTGAAAAAATTGCGCGATAGTAGCTGGAAAAAGCAATATTGCAGAGGCAAATATTATCGGAATAACTCCAGCTTGATTTACACGCAAGGGAATATGGGTCCCTTGTCCACCATACATTCTACGTCCTATTATTCTTTTTGCGTATTGAACCGGTATTCTTCTCTGACCTTTTTGAATAGCAATAACTCCCCCAATAACAACTACGAAAACTACGAGTAAAGTTATTATTGGTAAAATACCAATTTCTCCAACTTGTAAAAGTTTACCGGTTTGCAAAAGCTGAGAAGGAATTCTGGCAATAATTCCACCAAAAATAATTATAGAAATACCGTTACCAATACCAAAATCAGTAATCTGTTCACCTAACCACATTAAAAAACAAGTTCCGGCGGTAAGGGTAATTAACAATAAAAATCTGAAACCAAATCCTGAAATCATTAATACACCCATATTTTGCAGCCAAACACTTATTCCGAAAGCCTGGATAACAGCTAAAAATACTGTTGCATAACGAGTAATTTTGGTTATTTTGGCCCTGCCTTCCTCCCCTTCTTTAGCCCATTGTTCTAAAGTAGGAACTACAGCAGTTAAAAGATTCATGATAATAGAAGCATTAATATAAGGCATAATTCCTAACGCAAAAATTGAAAATCGACTTAATGCTCCTCCAGCAAAAAGATCCATAAATCCCAATATTCCTCCTTGAGCGAACAAATTAGCCATAGCTTCTTTATCTATACCTGGTAAAGGCAGGTGACTCCCCAGTCTAACTACAACCAACATTCCTAAGGTAAAAAGTAATCTTCTTTTTAAATCTGGAATTTTAAATAAATTACGTAAAGTGTCTAACAATTATACCACCTCTATCTTCCCACCAACTGATTCAATCTCGCTTATCGCTTTCTGGCTAAATTTATTTGCTTTTATAGTTAATTTCTTATTTAAGTCACCTTTAGCTAATATTTTTACTCCATACCCTACTTTTTTTATAATTCCTTTATCAATTAATTCTTTCTGGGTAATTATATCGCCATCTTTAAATATATTTAATCTTCCAATATTCACAACACTATAATTTTTTTTAAATATATTGGTAAATCCCCTTTTGGGAACTCTCCTATAGAGAGGCATCTGACCGCCTTCGAAACCCGGTCTGACTCCACCACCCGAGCGAGAATTTTGCCCGTTTGACCCTCTACCGGAAGTAAAACCATGTCCCGAACCACAACCTCTACCTACCCTTTTGCGCTTTCTAACTGATTTAGGAGCCGGGCATAAATTATTTAATTTCATTACTTGTTACCTCCCTTGGTTGTAATCGTTGGCCATACATTTCCAACACACTTTTCCCTCTTAATCTTGCAACGTTTTTTGCATCCTTTAAATTTACAAGAGCATTCATAGTAGCTTTAGAGATATTCAAATTATTGTCACTTCCTAATGACTTAGTTAAAATATTTTGATATCCTGCTGCTTCCAATATTGTTCGAACAGAACCCCCAGCAATAACTCCAGTTCCAGGAGATGCTGGTTTCATAAAAACCTTAGCAGCTCCATATCGTCCTATAATTGTATAAGGGATAGTTCCTTTTTTTATTCTTACTCTTATTAAACTCTTCTTTGCCTTTGCCACCCCTTTTTTAATTGCCTCAGAAACGTCTTTGGCTTTTCCATAGCCTATACCTACTATTCCTTCACCATTCCCCACTACAACCATAGCAGAAAAACCAAATCTCCTTCCACCTTTTACAACTTTACTTACTCTATTTACAAAAACAACTGTTTCATTTAATTCTAAACCTTCAGGGTCTATTTTTAGCACTTATCCACCTCCTCTCCCATTTTTTCTTAATATAATTTTTGGTTCTAAATTTTCTTTGCTAAATTTCTTTTATTTCTGAATTTTTATTTAAAAATATCTTTACAAATATATTTTTAGACTAAAAAATTATCTTTCCTTTTCTGGCACTCTCTGCTACAGCCTTTACTCTACCGTGATAGAGGTAACCTCCTCGGTCGAATACTACTTTTTTTATGCCCTTTTCCTCTAACTTTTTAGCTAATAAGCTGCCGAGTATTTTAGCTGCCTTTATATTCCCTTGATATTTTTCTTTTCTCTTTATTTCTGGATTAAGTGTAGATAGAGAAACTAAAGTGATCCCTTCCTTATCATCAATTACCTGGGCATATATATGCTTTAGGCTCCTAAAAATACATAATCGTGGTCTTTCGCTACTACCGGATATATTTTTACGTACTCTTTTATGTCTTTTGATTCTAGCTAATCTTTTATCTATTTCAGCCAATATTAGCACTCCTTTCCTATAAAATAGTCGTTAGTGAATAGTTGTTGGTTTAAAACACAAAATGCAAGATTCGCAATTAGAGTTCTTGAACACAACTATTTCATCCACAATAGATTTACCCTGTTAAGTAAGTATTAAAACGGGACTTACGAAAAAAGAAAGTTCCTGCACAATTAAAATATCTAATGTATTATTTTGATTGATTATTTTGCGCCAGTTTTCCCCACTTTTCTTCTTACTACTTCGTCAATATATCTTATTCCCTTCCCTTTGTATGGTTCTGGTTTCCGTAATAATCTTATTTTAGCTGCAGTTTCACCCACTAGCTGTTTATCAATACCTTTTACCTTAATTATCTTCTGTTTTTCCACTTCAAATTCAATTCCTTTGGGTGGATCAACATTTATGGGGTGAGAATAACCTATCTGAATAACCATCTTCTCGCCTTCAAGAGCAGCTCGGTAACCTACTCCTTGTATTTCCAAAGTTTTTTCAAAACCCGAAAACACACCTTTAACCAAATTATTTATCAAACTTCTACTCAATCCATGTATAGATCTGTGAAATTTACTATCGGAAGGTCTGGAAACATAAATCTTGTCCTCTTCTATCTTTACTTGGATATCTGAATGAATGTTTCTCTCTAAAATACCTCTTTCTCCGGATACCTTTATCTTATTACTATTTAATTCAACTTTAACTCCTTTAGGAATAGTTATTGGCATCTTCCCTATCCTAGACATATAAAACCTCCCATTTTCGTATTGCGTATATTGTATATCGTATTTCGTTTAGAATA
>DAOUWX010000373.1 GCA_030666935.1 Atribacterota bacterium
CCTGTTTAAACAGATTAAATTAGTGGTTAAAATAAAATAAGCGTTGAGCGTACAGCGTTTCGAGTATAGTTGCGGGCTATAAATGTAATTAAAATACAATTAAGTAATTTGCCAATTAAATTAGAAAAAAAGGAAAAGTTATTAGTAGGGGTAGACCTGGTGGCTACCCGCCGTAGGACAGGCGTCCCGCCTGTCTATTTCTTCAACACAGCATGCCGTGTCTCTACCCTATGAGGGCGTATAACAATACGCCCCTACTTCTCTCTGTAAATTTGTAACTCGCAATCTACAACTTGTAACCTATGTTTTAACCGGTAAACTGGCAAACCGGCTAACTGGATAACTAATTCATACGAGATACGAATTTAGCTTTCTTCGTTATATTTTATTATACATTTCTCAATATATTGCCTAAACTTTTTACTATTCATCCTGTCGTGTCTGGCATCATAAGTAACGTGATTTTTGTTATAAGGAGAACTTTTGGCAAATATAACAAATGAACCCCTAAAATATCTGGAGACTATCCTTGCACTCTTAGACAGCAGAATTCTATTACCCTTCTCATTATATCCCAGGTAACCTTTTTCCCATATTTCTTTTTCTACATAATGACCTGGCTCCAGTTCAGTTACCTTTTCTTTTATAGAAGATGGGTCAATGTTTGGGGTAATCGGCTTTAAACCCATAGTTTCTAAACGAAAATAAGCCCAGTTGGTATTATTGGGAAAATAATTAAATTCCAGTACTTTCGATTTAACAATTCTTACTGAATTCGGAGTACTAAATTCAATACATCCTTTCTCTGATGATCTTTTTGCCGCTGTTAAATCATGGCCTCCACCAGCGGGAAACAGAGTATGACTTATATTTCCTGCAGAACCTAATTTACTAAGAATTGAAATTATACTATCGATATCCTTCCAAAGACAATTGTTTGGGATAGCTGTCGGAAATAATTTTCTGATAATTTTCTCCCAAACAATTAAATTTTCGGTTTCGAAATCACCTCTATCTAATTTCATAATTTCTCCTCCCTTTAGATAATATTTTTAAATATTTTCTATCTTATTAACAAAAAAAATGCCGCAACCTTATAAAAAGTTGAGACAATTTTTAACATTTTTAGTTAGAACAAACAATGAATAAACTGTTTTGGTTTTACCAATAGCGTAATAAAAAATACTGCGGTTTTCTCTTAAATCGTGCAATAGAGCAGCCCTCTTAATTTATAAGAAATGGCGGAGAGAGAGGGATTCGAACCCTCGGAGCAGGCCTTAACCCGCTCAATTGCTTAGCAGGCAACCACCTTCGGCCACTCGGTCATCTCTCCACTTAAAAGTATAACATAATAATTTTTCTCAGGCAAGAGAAACCTGATTCGTATCTCGTATCTCGTATATCGTATATCGTTAAGAAAAAAGTATCGAGTATATAGTATATAGTAAAGAAAGAAATAAAAGATGGGAGCCAGAAGCCAGAATCCAGAATAAAATTCGTATTGCGTATCGCATTGAGAAATAGTTAGCTGGTTAGTTAGTTAATTGGTTAACTGGTTAAGGAAATAGAAGAAAGAAGCTAAATTAGTATTTAGTGAAAAAACAAGAAGCTATAAGACAGAATTCAAGAGCCGGAATGAAAAAACAGAAATGTCATTGTAAGCGACCGTAGGGAGCGCGGCAATCTCGTTTAAAACTATAAACAAAAAATTAATTTTTATCCTGAATTTGTTTTCTTAACTAGCTAACTAAGAAACCAACTAACCAATTTTTACGATATACTCGATACTAATAATAGTTAGTGTAAACTTTAGTGGGGTAGTTAGATAAAAAGAAGAATATTACTTTTTTGTATTTTTTTTCTTTTTCCTAACTCGATACTCGATACTTTCCTTCTAATTTGCGATAAATATTAAAATATATTAGAATATGCAAAGTAAAAATAAATTGGACGAATATAATTTCAATTCAGAATAAAGGAGAGACTTAAAAAGTGAAGCAATATCAATATGAGGTAATTGTCGTAGGTGCC
>DAOUWX010000078.1 GCA_030666935.1 Atribacterota bacterium
GTAGTACCAAAAGAGTAAATAGCGTACAGCGTTTAGCGTATAGTTAGGAAAGAAAAAGATAGAATACAGAAACCAAATTAGTATATAGTATAGTAAATACGAATAATTATATAATAAGTTATTTGTAGCGGCTTGATTTTCATTAAGCTCGCATTAATGAAGATCGAAATCTGTACAAATAAATCTGAACACGATAATAATATTTAGATGAAATACTAAATTATACTATACGCTAAACGCTGTACGCTATACGCTATCTAAAAAGGAGTTTAGTTCTATGGAAGTCAGATTGATAAATTACACTAAAGATCCTGAAAAAATAGTAGCTCAGTCAGCAAGATTATGTTATTCTGCGTTAAGTGTTGAAGATTTAGAAGAAAAACTCACAAATGAATCGATAACAAAATTAATTAATAAAATAATGAAATTGGGACATTATTCTGTTTTAGAGCATGCTACTTTTACTTTCGCTATAGAGGGAATATCCAGGGTTACTTCTCATCAATTAGTAAGACACCGGCTCGCCTCATTTTCCCAACAAAGTCAAAGGTATGTTAAAATAAATAAGGAGGGGTTTCCTTATATTGTTCCAAAAACTATCGCGCAGGAGGGAAAATTAAATAAAATATTTATCAATGCTGTAGAAAAATTAGACGGAATTTACCAATTATTGTTGGATTATAATATAGATGCAGAAGATGCAAGATACATTTTGCCACAGGCGGTTACAACTAAAATAATAATAACAGCAAATGCTCGGGAATTGCTGCATATCTTTAGATTAAGATGCTGCAATAGAGCCCAATGGGAAATTAGAGAAGCTGCTATTGAAATGTTAAAAAAGGTTAAATATATTGCACCCACTATATTTAAAAATGCCGGGCCACCTTGCATTTTAGGGCCTTGCTCTGAAGGGGAATTATCCTGCGGTAAACCCTGGTCTAAAAAATAAAGAAAGGGAGTAAACTTATTATAATGAAAAATGCTGATTGTAATTATGGAGGTCAAGCGGTAATTGAAGGAGTAATGATGAGATCTCCTTTAAAATATGCCATTGCTGTTCGTAAACCAGATAAAAAAATAATTTTAAAAATAGGTAAATTAAGGTCTTTATCCGATAAGATGAAATTTCTTAAATGGCCTATTTTTAGAGGAGTAATTAATTTAATCGAGTCTTTAATACTTGGCTTGAAGGCATTAACTTATTCTGCAGAACAGGCAACTGGCGAAGAAGAGAAAATAAATAGTGTAGAAATGTTTTTTACAATTCTAATTGCTTTTGGGTTGTTTATAGTTTTTTTTATAGCCCTCCCTACAGCAATAGCTCGATATTTAGATAGACACCTATCTAATATAATTATCTATAATTTGTTTGAAGGATTATTAAGAATTAGTATATTTATAACTTATTTATTTTTTATCTCAAAAATAAAAGACATAAGAAGAGTATTTGAATACCATGGAGCAGAACACAAAGTAATATATACTTATGAAGCAGGGGAAGAACTTAACGTAATTAATGTGAAAAAATACAGTACTCTACACCCTCGATGTGGAACAAGTTTTATTTTTATTGTTTTAGTAATGAGTATTTTAGTGTTTTCTTTGTTGGGGAAGCAAACTTTGCTCTTAAGGATAGCCTATAGGATTGCCATAATTCCCATAATAGCTGGCCTATCTTACGAAATCTTGAAATTATCAGCAAAAAACATGAATAAAACTTTTATAAAATGGGCAGTTATGCCAGGATTATGGTTCCAAAAACTTACTACCAATGAACCTGATGATGCCCAGATTGAGGTAGCTATAAAAGCATTAAAAGGTGTTTTACCCGAAGAAAATAAAAATTTAAAATCCGAAGTGGTAAATAATGTTTAAAAAATTAGAAGAATTAGAAAAAAAATATGAAGAATTGAATAAAACTCTTTCTAACCCAAAAATTATTGCTGATCAATCTAAGTTTCAAGAATGCGCAAAGTTGCACTCTGATATTTCTAAAGCAGTCTTAAAATACAAGGAATATAAAGGTACAATAAAAGAGATTGAAGAAAACTCGAAATTATTTTTAGAAGAGATAGATAAAGAATTTAAAAAATTAATTAGTGAAGAATTAGAAAAATTAAAAGAGAAGAAATCAAATTTTGAAATAGAGTTGAAAGAAATTATGTTCCCCAAGGACCCTCACGATAGAAAAAATTGCATAGTAGAGATTAGGGCAGGTGCTGGGGGTGACGAAGCTGCACTTTTTGCCGGTGATCTTTTTAGAATGTATTCTCGGTTTACTGAAAATAATGGGTGGAAAACTGAAGTAATGAGTTCCAGTCCTACCGGTATCGGAGGATTCAAAGAGATAATATTCGGTATAACAGGGGAAGATGTATATGGAAAGTTAAAGCACGAGAGTGGAGTACATAGAGTCCAACGTGTTCCTTTAACCGAGTCAAGCGGAAGAATACATACTTCGACTGTTACGGTAGCCATACTTCCAGAAGCAGAAGAGGTTGAACTGGAAATTAGTGCAAATGATTTAAAAATTGACCGTTTCCGCTCTACCGGTCCTGGAGGACAAAGTGTCAATACTACAGATTCAGCGATAAGAATTACCCATATTCCCACCGGAATAGTAGTTACCTGCCAGGATGAGAAATCTCAACATAAGAATAAAGATAAGGCTTTAAAAATATTAAGGGCAAGGCTTTTAGATTTGGCAGAAAGGGAAAAGCATGAAGAGCTTGCCCTAAAGAGAAAAAACCAGGTAGGCACAGGAGATAGAAGTGAAAGAATTAGAACTTATAATTTCCCTCAAAATAGAATTACCGATCATCGTATTGGTCTAAATTTACATAATTTAGAAGAAGTTTTAGAGGGGAATTTAGGTGATTTAGTGGCTAATCTTTCAGAAAAATTAAAAACGAGCAGTGAAATTTAAAAAAATGTTAGAAAATGAGTATAGATTTCAAACCGTAGGGCAGGCCTTAAAAAATATTCGTAAAATATTTAAAAATGAGGGAATAATAAATTCAGGAAGAGAAGCAGAAATTTTATTAAGTTATTTTTTGGAGATGAGTAGGAGTGAAATATATTTAAATTCTGGTAGAGTATTAAAAAATATAGAAAAAACACAATTAGAGAAAAAGATTCAAAAGAGAATAGAGAACATTCCTCTCCAATATATAACTAAACATCAAGAATTTATGGGAATGGATTTTTTGGTAGAAAAAGGAGTTTTAATCCCTCGACCGGAAACAGAGATTTTAGTAGACGAAGTTATTAAAAGATTTAAAAATTATAAATATTTTAATAATTTAAAGGTAGCAGATTTAGGAACCGGTACAGGTATAATTGCCATATGTATAGCTAAATTTATAAATAATATTATCATTTACGCGACCGATATTTCTAAAAAATCTTTGCAAATAGCTTTAAAAAATGCTCAAAAACATGAATGTAAAGATAAAATAATTTTTCTACAGGGAGATTTATTTGAACCATTTATGGGGAAAATAGGAAAAAACAACTTAGATGGAATTATTTCGAATCCCCCTTATATAGATTCTTACGATTTTGAATCATTACCACCCGAAATAAAAGATAATGAACCTAAAATTGCTTTATCTGGAGGAATTGACGGTTTAGATTATTATCGCAAAATAATAAAGAAAAGCCCTCAATATTTAAAAAAGAATGGTTTTGTAGCACTAGAAGTGGGTTTGAACCAATCAAAAATAGTTAAAGAGTTAATTAATAGAGAGAATAAATATGATAAAAATATAAAAATTGTTAAAGATTATTCGGGAATAGACAGAGTAGTAATAGCTTACAGAAAAGGATAGTATCGAGTATATAGTATGTAGTATATAGCAAAGAAAGAAAAAGTTACAAGTTACAAGATGCAAATTGCAAGCAGGGGCAGGCCTTATGTTTGCCCAACAAAAGACAAGAATGTAAAAAAGTAGAGCATAACAGCGTGTAGAAGTAGGGGCGTATTGCAGCACCCTATTAAAACTGGGAGTTTTAATGAAATGATCAAAACCATCTTATTTGTCTGTACCGGCAATACATGCCGAAGTGTTATGGCGGAAGGTATATTTAAGAAAATATTAAAGGAAAGAACAAAGGATGATAGTAAATATAATATTTTCTCGGCTGGAATTTCTGCTCTGTCGGGTATGAACCCCACTCCCGAAGCAATTAAGGTTATGGCTGAGCAAGGTATTAATATTTCGAGACATATAGCCACCCAAGTACAAGAAGATTTAGTTAAAAAGGCAGATCTAATTTTGGTTATGTCCAATATCCATAAAGATTATATCAAAACAAAATTTACTTTTATTCAAGATAAAATTTATTTAATTAAAGAATTTGCTCAGATTGGTGAGTTTAAAAATATACAAAAAATTGACGAAAACTATGAAGTAGTTGATCCTTTTTGTAGACCTATAGAATTTTATCAAATTGTAGCAAGAGAGTTGAAAGAAAACCTAGAAAGGATATTAGAAAAAATTCTTAAAGAAAATAATAAATAATAGAGGTGAGATATAAGATGAAGATAGCTTTGGGAAGTGATCACGGAGGTTATCAGTTAAAAGTAAATTTAAAGGAGTATTTAAAGGAGCTAAATGTAGAATGTATAGATTTTGGTTGTGACAATGAGAAATCTGTAGACTATCCAGATATTGGATTTAAAGTCGCTGAAGAAGTAAAAAGCGGAAAATGTGACAGAGGAATCTTAATATGTGGAACCGGAATTGGTATGACTATAGTTGCTAACAAAGTCAGAGGTATCAGGGCTTCATTATGTCATGATATATTTTCTGCTCGAAATACTCGAGAACATAATGATGCCAATATTTTGACTTTAGGGGAAAGAGTGATAGGTACAGGATTGGCTAAAGAAATTGTAAAAGTTTGGTTAAATACTAAGTTTAGCCAGGAAGAAAGGCATATTAATCGCCTGAATAAGATAAAACAAGAAGAAGATAAAATTTATAAATAAATTAAACCAGTATCGAGTAAAGATTTTGAGGAACTCTTAGCGTTTAATTTAGACCTTTAATTTTTAATTATAGCTAATGGATTCTGGACCCTAAATTTTTTATAGTATATTCATTATATACGTGATACTATTTTTTTAGTCTTCTGCCTTCCTGTGTTCTGTACATATTGTTACTATTCTGTTCCACTCGATACTCGATACTGGATACTCGATACTATATAAATAAGGAGGAAAAGGCATTGTCAGAAGTAATCATTTTAGACCACCCTTTAATACAACACAAGATAACTTTAATAAGGGATAAAAATACTCAAATGAAAGAATTTAGAGAATTAGTAGACGAGCTATCTAATTTAATAGCTTATGAAGCAACCAGAGAAATAGAATTAAAAGAAATTGAAATTGAAACTCCCATTGGTAAGACCAAAAGTAAAGTAATCTCAGGGAAAAACATTGCTATCGTAACTATCTTAAGGGCAGGCTTGGGCATGGTTGATGGAATATTAAAACTTATTCCTCCTGCAAAAGTAGGGCACATTGGTATGTATCGTGATCCTGAAACTTTAAAACCTGTAGAATATTATGCTAAATTGCCATCTGACATTAAAGATAGAAAAGTTATTATAGTTGATCCCATGTTAGCAACCGGAGGTACGGCTGTTGCCTGTATAGATTATATCAAGAAATGTGGCACGGCAGATATAAAGTTTATGTGCTTGATTGCTGCTCCGGAAGGTATAGATATGTTACGAAAATACCACCCGGATGTAAAGATATATACAGCAACTGTTGATGAAAAATTAAATTCACATGGATATATAGTTCCGGGCTTAGGTGACGCAGGAGATAGACTATTTGGCACAAAATAAATTAGTAAATTAGTATATCGTATATCGTATCTCGTGAAGAAAGCAGAAGCCAGAATTTAGGAATCAGAATGATAAAAAGGAAAACCTATCTGCACTAAGTAATACGGAGTACGAGAGAAGAAAGTTTTGAATTTTGAATTATGCTTTCTCGCTTTTCGTTTTAAGTTTTTAGTTTGAAAGGTGGAGGCACGATAAATCGTGTCTATTAAATTGAATTTAATTGGTAAATTGGTCAATAGGTCAATTGGTAAATTATAAACACTTGCATCTTGCATTTAAAACCAACGACTATTTTTTAAGGGAGTTGTATATTTATGAGCCGTCCAACCTGGGATGAATATTTTATGGAAATAACTGAATTAGTTTCCAAACGTTCTACCTGTTTGAGAAGAAAAGTTGGAGCAGTAGTCATACAAGATAAACGAATACTTACTACTGGATATAATGGTGCTCCCAGAGGGCTGCCTCATTGTTTAGAGATAGGATGTTTAAGAGAAATAAGAAAAGTTGCGTCCGGAGAGAGACAGGAATTATGCAGGGGATTACATGCTGAACAAAATGCTATTGTACAGGCTGCGTTACATGGCTTAAGTATAAAGGGCAGCATATTATATTGTACAACTCAACCTTGCGTTACTTGTGCCAAGATGATTATAAATTCCGGAATAAAGAAGATTATTTATAAAGAAAAATACCCTGATGAATTAGCACGAAAGATGTTAAAAGAAGCAGGAGTAGATGAGATTTGTTATGAATAAAATAAAAATTGCTATAATTTTTGGAACTCGTCCCGAAGCCATAAAAATGTTTCCTATAATTTCAGAAATAAAAAAATACCCTCATCTTATAGATTATAGAATTATAGTTTCTGGCCAACACCGTGAAATGTTGGATCAAATGTTAGAGATTTTTCAAATTAACCCCGATTATGATTTAAATATCATGGAACAAGGTCAATCTTTATCAAATATTACCAATAATAGTCTTTTGGGTATTGAAAAAATATTAAAAAAAGAAAGACCTTCTATGGTGTTAGTCCAGGGTGATACTACCACTACCTTTACCGGAGCTTTGGCTGCTTTTTATCAAAAAATAAAAATAGGTCATATAGAAGCCGGGCTTAGAACCCACAATAAATATTATCCTTTTCCTGAAGAAGTAAATCGCCATATAACCGGCGTACTTGCTGATCTCCACTTTGCTCCCACCAAACAATCGTGTGAAAATTTACTTTTTGAAGGAGTAAAAAGAGAAGATATCTTTATCTCCGGAAATACCGTAGTAGACGCTCTGTTCTTAACGATTAAAGAGAACTATATATTTAGAGAACCTTTATTAAAAGATAAAAAAATATTTGAGAATAAAATCATTTTAATGACCATGCATAGAAGAGAAAATTGGGAAGATCCATTAAGGAAAACTTGCCGAGCAATAAATAAAATAATAAATGAACATTCTAATGTAAACGTAATTTTTCCTTTGCATAAAAACCCCGAAATAGGAAGGGATGTTAAAGGAATTTTGCAAAACAAAGAAAATATTCTACTTCTCGATGCTTTAGATTATGATGATATGATTAACTTAATATCCAAATCATATATTATACTTACAGACTCCGGAGGAATACAAGAAGAAGCACCTTCCTTGGGAAAACCGGTATTAGTTTTACGGGATGAAACAGAAAGACCAGAGGCAGTCAAGGCGGGTGTGGTGAAACTGATTGGAACTAATGAAGAAAGGATTTGTAGAGAGGTTAATACTCTATTAAACAGTAGAGATAAATATAAAGAAATGTCAAAAAGCATCAATCCTTACGGAGACGGAAAAGCTTCAGAAAGAATTGTTAAAAAAATTCTATATAATTTTAATTTAATTGATAAAACTCCTGATGAATTTAAAGAAAAATAAATTAAGCAATGAACCAATTAATTAACTGGTTTTTAAGTGAATTGCGCCATTCATGTTTTATTGTCTTTTATTTGCCTTGGGCACGATGTATCGTGCCTCTATATATTATACTTTACTAATTTCTTAATTTTAAGTTTTTAGCTTTGCTTTTGCACTTTACGCTTTTAGTTTTCCGCCTTCTTACTCTACGCTCTA
>DAOUWX010000384.1 GCA_030666935.1 Atribacterota bacterium
AAATGAAAAACAGCTTTTCTACTATCATAAATTTTTTTAGCTGTATTTGCATCTTTAATTTCAAAACTGTCGGTAACAGGATCGTTTTTTGGTCTGGCAGTAATAGCTCCCTGTGATGTATCCCACTGGCCAAAGAGAGCAATGCCCTTAGGCGAAAAATAATTTACTGTAAATGCTGCAATAACAGCAAAGCCCAAAAGGATGATAAGCTCTTTTGCAATGTCTTTATATGGCATAGGAATAAATTCTAATTAGTGCCTGAACGAAAAGTCATGGTTTCACGAGCAAGCCGCTTGGTTGATGTTCGTTCATTAAATTACTACCGTTCAAGATGATGGCGTATAGTAGTAAATCAAACCTTGGCAACCTTTTCTCTAGAATTAGAACTACTTCTCCGTTAAGTACTCTACTTTGAGGCAGAGGTTATTTCTTATGCTGCTTTGCGTCGCTTCTTCCGCTTTAACTCTTTTTGCTGAAGCAGATGTCCCAATATCTGTATATTCCGCGCTAAAACTGATAGTGCTACGTATCGTTTAAATCCATGCAGACCGTGATCCAGGCAGCGATCTAATCCGTGGTTTTCTAACGCATTAATAGAAGATTCCACTGCTGAATGCTTACGCCTGGATTTAATAAATTCTTTAGAATGCTCAATCTCTTTATCCTTGGCGGATAATCTGCCTTTCTTTGGTAAAATAACGTAATCCAATATTTTCCCCAAGTCACCTTTATTGTCAGGGCTGTAAAAACCTTTATCAAAGCTACAACTGACCAAGTTCGGAAATCTGTCCTTTGCACCTTGAGCCATAGCAACAGCCACCTTATTATCGGTTTGTTGCTCCATTACCTGGTGATGAAGAATAAATCCGTACTGATCTTTTAGCACGCAAACCTTTAAGCCTAACTCTTGCGGTACGCCGACTTTACCTTTGCTGATCCATTCGGTATGCGGCTGGAAAATTGAAAAAACTTTTTCTTCGTGTGGTATCTTCTCATCCAATACAACTCTTCTACGGATCTGATCAATTTGTCGTTCTGCATGACAAATATACTCTTCAATAGTGGTCAGTCTTAAATTCTGGGTTATTGACAATATCCCAAGCTCTCGTAGAATACGGATCGTCTCTTTGGCTTTTGATACAAAACCCTGGCATACGTCGATATAATTTTGATGCTCCATCACTATCAATTTATCTCGTTTCTCCTTTTTAGCTTCATCCTTTGATGTGGAGCGTTTCAGTTTTTGAATAGCACGCAGTAAGCCTTTTACTTTCATTATATTGTGATGGCTTTGTCGCCAGGCGGTAATACTGATCTCAGAACAGATGATTGCAATAAGGTAAATCGTTCTGTGCATAGCATCAAACAGCAGATTTGCGTCAGTCGGATAATGCACATCTGTTTCAACTACAAAGGAATCACAACTGCCCCTTAATTCCTGATCTTTCTTCGTCGTAATAATCTTGTGGCCGGCTTTGACAACAACTTGATTGATTTCGTCCAGTATTTGTGGTGTCAACAAGGCAACATTATCCCTTATGGTCTGCAGGGCGTAGAAGGAATCAAAATCCTTTCTGCTGTGTCCGAGCATTTGTCGCAAACTGGTGTGATTGTTGGCCATTTCATGAACTTTGTCAAAATCCCAGTTGCAGTTTAGGCGCAAGGTGCCTAAAACCAATATCTTCCACAAATCCATACCCGGCCTTCCGAATTTATGCTTTTTTATCGGTACAATGCTTTTCAATATCTTAAAGACTTTTGCTCGAACTTTTTGAGTACTGTATATGTATTGCAGCCCCATTAATAACTTTGGTATCTCATCCCTTGATCTAAGATCAAACTTGATTTTGGAGATATCCTTTTTCCAAAATTCCATTTGCAATTCGATTACTTTTCGCATAGTTTATTCCCACGAAGATTTTTCAGATTTGACTCGTTTTTGCTTTTCTACTACAAGG
>DAOUWX010000058.1 GCA_030666935.1 Atribacterota bacterium
TATTCACTATTCACTAACGACTATTTTAATTGCTTTTCCGCTTGCCTTAACCAGTACTCTGCTTTTGTGTTTTCCGGTTCTAAACGCAAAACTTCTTTCCAATTATTTGCAGCTTCCTGATAATTGCCCCTCTCGTAATAAATTCTGCCCAGCCAATAATAAGCTGAAGAAAAGCCTGAATTGTATCTAACTGCCTGACGGTATTCGTATATTGCTTCTTCGAATAACCTTTGTTCATAAAGATTATATCCCGCTTCGTAATGAGAATACGCTTCTTTCCCGTATTTTATAGAATTTTCTACTTTAGCATAAAAATATTGGGCCCGGGGATAATAGGGGTCAATATCCAGCACTTTTTGCCAGGAAGAGAGCGAATCATTCAATCTGCTAATTTCATAGAATACCCGGCCCAACCAATAGTGAGCTTCGATCATTTTAGGGTCAATCTCAACAGCTTTTTGTAAATACAAGATACAGCTATCATAATCTTCCCTCTGATAAGCAGCGTATCCCAACCGATAATAGGCAAAAGCTAATTTCTGCTCAGCTTCCGGAGAAATTACTTCCTTTTTTTGGATAAGTTCAATATATTTCTCCCACTCCCTTGCCTCTCGATAATACCAATTGGTATACTGATAAATTTGTGCAAGATGATAATGAGCTTCTATAAAATCGGGGTCTGCCTCAATAGCTTTTTCGGCATAATCGATTGCTTCGACCCAAAGTTCTTTGTTGGGGTAATTAGCCCCCTGATATGTTTTAATCGCTTCTTCCATCTTGTTTATAGACATCTTTAGGTAATTGGATGCTTCTTGAGAAGGAGTTTCCCAGGCAGTTCCCCCCTGACCAGCTGCAAAACTAAAGCAAAATACTGATAACAATCCGCAAATAACCACACTTAGCATTAAAAACATTTTTAAATATCTATTTTTCATATTAAGTCCCCCCTTTTAATCTTTATCCTATTATATATCATTATATTTTAATTCTACATTTTTTATAAATATCCATAAATATAGTATCGAGTATCGAGCCAAGAAAGCAAAAGAAAAGATAAAAGCTACAGCCAATATTTACATCGAGCATGTCTATTATAGTATATATTAAAATTAAAGAGAAATTTTTTATTTATATGAAAGAAATTTGTTCCGGCCGGCGTATTATAAATTGGAAGTCCTTAACAAGTCAGTATAAAATTTTAATAAACAAAATTTTCCATATTCTATTTAATAGATTATAATAAATTACAAATGAAGGATAAAATGTGATAAAAAGATTTAAAAAATATATTTTGGCACTTACAATAATCTTTGTTTTAGTAGCCTTTAACTCAATATCTATCCACGCCTGGGACAACTGTCCCTTTGGTTTAGAAGATGACCCTTATCCGGGAGAATGCAAAAGATATATCGATACAGACGGTGATGGTATTTGCGACCTTTCACAACCGGCGCCAGAAGACCGTGATACAAACATATCTTTAAATGAAGAAAATGTAAACGAGAACATAATCGATAATAACGAATATTCTGAAGAAACCGACAAGAAAGTTACGGGAGGATTTTTTGTTGCCCAAGCAGCTTCTACTCAAACAACAATATCTGACTCTCCGCCTCCTGAGAGGAAATCACTACCTGATTATAATTTTTTAGAAATCTTTATTGTGTCTCTGTTAATATATTTTGAAGGTAAATTCCTGGCTCGAAAATTAGATATAAGTTTGTGCAAAGAAAAGAAATTCTGGAACGTTTTCTTGCTAATCAGCTTTGTCGGTTCAGCCGGAACAGGGATGATTCTGGTATTTATTAGAGATTATGGCTGGTTTAGAGCCATTAATTTTAACTTTTTATTCTGGCATGTAGAATTTTCTATTGTTATGACTCTATTAGGTATATTTCATGCTTTCTGGCATTTAAAATATTACCTGTCAATATTTAGAGGGAAAAAGAAAGATAATGCTTGTAAGCCTTAAAAAGTAGAAAGAATTAAAAATTATGATTACAGGTTCAGAGTGTATTAATAAAACCGATGAACAGATAGTAGTCCTGACTTTGAAAAATCAGGACTACTATCTATGTCTGATGAAACGTTATGAGATCAAGCTTCTTAATTATATTTTAAAAATATCTAATACAAGCAGAGAAGATGCAGAAGATATTTTGCAGGAAGTGTTTGTCAAAGCTTACCAAAACTTAAATGATTTTGATTTAAATTTTAAATTTTCTAACTGGATATACAGCATTGCTCACAATACTACTATTAGCGCTTTTAGAAAGAAAAAAGTGCGTCCCCAAACAGTTTCCTGGGAAGATAAAGATTTAAATAATATATTGAAATCTACTTTAGACGTAGAAGATACAAGCCTTCGAAAATTAACTTATAAACATATTTTAAAAATAATTAATCAACTGCCTTTAAAATACAAAGATGTATTAATTTTAAAATTTATGGAAGGAAAAGACTATAAAGAGATAAGCGATATTTTACATAAACCGATGGGCACCATTGCCACTCTGATAAACCGGGCTAAAAAATCTCTTAAACAGGAATTAGAAAAGGAGGATATTAATCTCTAAAAATTATGAAAAATATAAGCAATGAAGTTCTTAAAAAAATAAAAGATAATAATATTAAACCAAAACCCCGCTGGTACTTTATAACTAAGAATTATTTTATCTGGTCGATATTTGGAATTTCGATAATCTTGGGCAGTTTTGCCTTTAGTATGATTCTATTTATCATCAAACAACTCGATTGGGATATCTATCATTATATAGGGGAAAGTTTTTTAAAAACTGTTTTTGTAAGCTTGCCTTACCTTTGGTTAATATTTCTAATCCTATTTATTGGAGTTGCCTACTATAACTTTATCCATACCAAAAGGGGTTATCGATTCAAATTTATATCAATCCTCTTAGTTAGTTTGATAATTAGCATTACTTTGGGAACCGGCCTTTATTTTAATGGCTTTAGTGAAAAATTAGAAAATGTTTTTTTGAAAAAAATCCCTTATTACGACAGATTGGTTTTTTCTTGCGAAGAACAATGGATGCGGCCTAAAAGAGGTCTTTTAGCGGGGACAATTACAGAAATGGGGCTTCCTGAAAATAGTTTTATTATTAAAGATTTAAATAATAATCAGTGGGAAATCGAAGCCGGTAAAGCAATCTGGAAAGGAAAAATAGCACCTGAAATCGACTTAAAAATAAAACTTATTGGTAAACTAATAGATGATAATAATTTTGAGGCAATGGAAATCAGACCCTGGCAACAAGGTCAGGGAAGATTTATGATGGGAGGAAATCGGTAACATTTTATTTCCCTGATTGTTCCCCTTCTAAATTTACGGATTGCTGATTATCTAATTCTATATTTAAATCTAATTCTCCACCGTTTTTTAAATTATCAAGCAGTTTATTCTTTACTTCGTTAAATTGAGTACTATACCGGGGATCAACCGAAGAAGCAGCCGGAAGTTCAAGTTTTAAGAAATCTACCTTTTCTCCATTTTTACTAATGGAAAAATCTAAATGCGGTCCTGTTGCCAGACCAGTAGCCCCTACATAACCTATTATTTCACCCTGTTTTACCTTCTGGCCACTTTTTAACCCTTTGGCAAACCGAGAAAGGTGACCGTAACCGGTTATGTAATTATTGGGATGGCGAATTTGAATATAATTTCCGTAACCATCCTTCCAACCAGCATAAATTACCGTCCCATCTCCGATAGTTGAAACCGGAGTCCCGGTAGGAGCAGCATAATCAATAGCCAGATGAGGACGCCAAATTCTCAAAATTGGGTGTAAACGGTTTTTAGAAAAATAAGAACTGATATATTTATAATTTAAGGGAGCTCGCAAGAAAGCTTTTCTTAATGACTCTCCTTCTTCGGTATAATAATCTATGTGCCCATCAGGGTCTTCGAATAGAATTGCAGTATGTGTACTCAAAAGTTCCCCTTCGTATTCGGCAGCAAGTACCTTTCCCCAGCGATAAAAATCTCCTCTATACTGTTTTTCTACTAAAATATTAAAAGTATCTCCCTCCCGGCATTCGGTAAGAAAGTCGATCTGCCAGGCAAATATCTCTGCTAATTGCAGAGCTAATTGGGGTGAATCTGCACATTCCATCATGGATTCATAAAGAGAATATTCAATCTTCCCTTTAAGCCGAACAACTTCTGTGCAGACTTCTTCTTTGGTTACTTTTAAATCTTCTAAATCTGAGGTAGGAACATCTATACAGTAAACATCAATAGGATTGGGCTTATAAATAAATTCAGTTACCTTCCCTTCCGGATTATACTTCAAAGAATATTCACTGCCGACCGGAAGGTAGTTAAAATCTACTACGGATTTAACTTTTTCTTGTAAACTGAGTATCTCGGCTGCAGAAATACCTTCTTTAATTAAAGATTCATAAAGGGTGTCTCCCGCCTGCAAATTGCCGTTAATGGTAATTACTTCTTCCTCTTCTTCTTTCTCCTCCTCTATTTTTATCTCTTCTTCTATTTCCTCCCGCAGAGATATTTCTTCTGAAACTATCTCGGGAACTTTTTCTATCTCCTCTGATGTTGATTTTAATATTTCTTCTGAAGCAGAAAGAGAGTCATTGTTTTGTTTTGAAGAAAATAAAGGAAGAATCTTAAAATAAATTGTTCCCGTAAATAACAACAGGATAAACAATCCACCAATAACTATTTTTATTTTTTTTGCTCTTCTTTTTTTGTAGGAAGAAGTATGGTGATGAGAATAATAGTAGTATTTTTTCTTTGACAAGATCTCTAATGTCCCCTTACAATTAAATTTATCATACCTAAATTAATTATATAATATAATTTTAAAACTTTAAACTATTTTCGGGTGAAGTATTGTTCTTAGTGTAGGGGTCGAATTTATTCGACCCGGGTCTTTTTGACAGGCGGGCCTGTCCTCGTGAAAATGGGGAACGCCTGTCCTACGATTAGCGGGCTCGATAAATCGAGCCACTACAGATTACTCATTACTATTTTCTTCATGCAATTCGCGATTTAAATTTTTTCTGGCTTCTGGATTCTGACTCCTGAACTCCTTTTTCCTAAACCAGTTAACTATATTAAGTTGAAACTTATATCTTTAATTAGGCAATTGGTAAATAGGTAAATTGGTTAATTCAATAACTATATACTTATGGAATTCTTTTTTAATTCTGCTATATAACAATCATACACTCTATTATTAAAACATACAAATACAATTTTTTTTAAAAAATTGTTTCCCTTTAAAAAATTTACAGCCTCGGAAACAGCAATTCTGGTGGCGCGCTCCAAGGGGAACCTGTATGCCCCGGTGCTTATTGAAGGGAAAGCCACTGTTTTAAACCGGTGTTTTTCTACTAAGGAAAAACAACTCTGGTAACATCGGGCAAGATACTCGTCTTCTTTATAATTTCCACCTCTCCAGACAGGGCCTACAGTATGAATCACCCATTTAGCCGGCAATCGATAACCTCGGGTTATCTTCGCTTCACCGGTAGGACATCCTTTTAACTTACGACATTCTTCTAAAAGCTCAGGGCCAGCCACTCGATGGATAGCTCCATCTACGCCACCACCGCCAAGAAGGGAATTATTGGCTGCATTAACTATAGCCTCTACCTGTTGCTGGGTAATATCACCTTGCACAACCTCAATTCTATCAGGCATATTGTTCTACTCCTTCTAATAAAAAATTAAATAAAATTAAATTAGTCATTAGAATTTAGTTAGCTAGTTAACTGGTTTGTTGGTTAATTAGTTTAGTATTAATTCTTCAATATACTCATTTCTCAACCAGCTAACTAGATACAAATTAGGATTTTAGGGCTTAGGGAAATACGAAAAAAAGAAATTCCTATCCAATTAAAGTAAAATTATTTTTTATATTCTGTATAAGTATTAATAAAATACCTGTCTGTCATGGAAGCAATATAGTCCACTACCACCTGTTCGGGCAAATTGCTATTTACATAATCTGCTCCCTCATTTTTACCTCTATTGAAAATCCATTCTTTGAAGATTAGAGATTCTTTTTCGCCCCGATTAAGAGCACTTAGAAATTTTTTAAAAAGAAATTTAAAAGCGGTTTTCAACTTTGTTTTTTTCCCTTTTAGTCTAGGGCTTTTATATATTCTTTCAGTATTAAATTGTTTCAATTCAAAAACTCTCTCAGCAATATTAGATGAATAAATTATCTCGTCACGATTATAAGAATTAATTATGATATCAGTTACCAGGGAATTTATAATGTCTGTATTATTCTCCCCTAATTCTCTCTTAATCCCTTCTGGTAATTCATCCTTTTTTAAAATACCTATGCGTATCGCATCTTCGAAATCCTGTCCTACATAGGAGATAGCATCTGACATCCGAACTACACACCCTTCTAAAGTTGCCGGCACTATCTGCATCTCTCCTCCCTGGGATTTTTTCTGGCAATAACCCGTTAAATCGGCTTCTGTTTTATCTCTGTCCGGTTCTAGATATTTCTCGTTAATCTCACCATCATGAGAGAGAATTCCATCTCTTACTTGAAAGGTCAAGTTCATCCCTTTACAGGCATCGGCAAGTTTATCGACTACTCTAAGACTATGGATATTATGAAAAAATATGCCAATATTCTTCTCCCGGCAAATCTCTTGAAGAATCTCCTCTCCATCATGCCCAAAGGGGGCATGCCCTAAATCATGGCCAAGAGCAATAGCTTCAATAAGATCAAGGTTTAGCTTTAAAGCTTTCCCTATTGTACGGGCTATCTGAGAAACTTGTAAAGTATGGATACTCCGATTAGATAGCTGTTCGTCAAAACTTGCGGCAGAATATATAACCTGAGTCTTCCCTATGTATCTGCGAAATGAACCGCTGTACAATATATGATCCCGGTCTCTTGAATAAGGACCCCTAAAGGGATAAAATGTCTCGCGTTCTCTTCTGGATTCACAATTTTTCGCAGCATAAGGAGAAAGGTATTTGTCTTCAAAATCAAGGATTTCTTTTTTAAAGCTCTCTTTGTTCATAATTCTTCTCCTAAATAAAATAAAAAAATACAGTGAGAAGAAAACTTTTTGCTTTGCCTTTATTTTAACAATAAGTTTATATTATTTATTTTATAAAATTGTAGAGGATTCTGCAAGTATTTAAATAAAGTATCGAGTATACAGCATCGAGTATCGAGTTAAGAAAGAAAAAGAAAAGATGGAAAACAGAAGATTTGATAGTTGGTTAGCTGGTTAAAAAAATAGAATAAAAAAGCCAAAAGATTATTAGTGTAGGACAGGCGTCTCGCCTGTTTATAAAGGCATTATGACTTCTGATTTATCGGGGTTGATATCTTATCTAAAAACTATAAACTAAAAACCAAAAACCGGTTTTGTGTTTTTCATTTAAAACTAACGACTATTCACTATTCACTAACGACTAAATTAATTGGATAATTTACCAATTATCCAATTAATTTTTATCCCTTCACTGACCCGGCTAAAATGCCTTTTACAAAATAGCGTTGTAATCCTAAGAAGAGAGCTAGGGGAAGAATCATAGAGACAAAGGCAGCAGCAGTAAGTAATTCCCAATCCTGACCATAAGAACCGACCAAGGCACTTATACTCACAGTAAGAGGTGCAACATCCGGTGTTCCTCCTAAATAAACCAGGGCTACTAAAAGATCATTCCAAACCCATAAGAACTGAAAGATAGTAACGGAAGCAAGCGCAGGAACAGAAAGAGGCATTACTATTTTAATAAATATCTGAAAAGGAGTAGCTCCATCTATAGATGAAGAATCAAATAATTCACTTGGAAGGCCAGAAATAAAAGTATATAATAAATAAGTCATAAGAGGAAGGCCATAACCGGTATGAGCCAACCATATTCCCGGAAAAGTACCAACTATTCCCAGGTTGCTGAAAATACGAAGAATAGGTATCATAGTCATTTGTAGGGGAATCACCAATAAACCAACTAAAAATATAAATATTAACTTTCGTCCCGGAAACTCCATCCAGGCAAAAGCATAAGCCGCGAAAGAAGCAATCAATATTGGAATTATAGTAGAAGGGATAGCAATAAAAAGAGTATTCATAAAAGCTCCTCCCAACCCAATCTTGGCAATAACCCTTTGATAATTTTCCAGGCTATAACAAGTAAAATTGAAAGGGTGTTCAAAGACAGTCCACCAACCGGATGCAGCTACATCGGGAGGAGGTCGAAACGAAGTTATTAATAGTCCAACGGTTGGAAGTACCCATATAAAAGCAGTAATAATTATTATCAGATGAAGTGAGCTACTCGAAAATGATATGGTATTTTTTTTCATTATCTTATAGTCTCCTGTTCTCTAAAACGACGGATATTTACAAGTATCATAGGAATTATAAATAAAAGCAAAAGAACGGCAATGGAACTTGCTCTTCCATAGTTTCTAAAAATAAACATCTCTTTATACATTCGGTTGGCAATAACTTCGGTATCGAAATTTCCATTGGTCATTACATAGACAATATCAAAAACTTTTAGAACATTAATAGTCATAGTGGTAGCAACTACTGCAAGGGTGGGTTTCATTAAAGGCAGAATAATTTTCCAGAATATTTTGAATTCGGTGGCGCCGTCTACCCGAGCTGCTTCTAATAGTTCTCGGGGTATGCCTTTATAACTCGCGGATAATATTACCATACAAAATCCAGTCCATATCCATACCCCTACCATAATTAAACAAAAATTATTAAGCCAGGGTCTAATAATTAGCCAGGGCAAGGGTTCTAATTGAAAAAATGAACGAATTGCGTTAAGAATACCGGTCTGAGCAGCTGAAACCGGCCTATAAGCGTAAACGAATTTCCAAATTACTCCGGCGCCTACGAAGGAAATAGCCATGGGCATAAATATTAGCGACTTCACAATCGATTCATATTTAACTTTATCTAATAATATAGCTATAATTAATCCTAAAAAAACAGTTAGGGGAACGAAAAATGCTATCCATAAAGCATTGTTCCGAAAGGAAGTAAGCATGGTCTCATTGGTAAAACAATAGAAGTAATTTTCCAAACCAATAAATTTTTCAGAATTGTAATTAAAAAAGGAAATATACACCGTATTAATTGAGGGATAAACTAAAAAAAAGAATAAGAGAAATGCTGCCGGGGATATATATAACCATGGGGTAATTTTTTTTGTATGTATCACAAACTTCTTTCCTTTCTAA
>DAOUWX010000161.1 GCA_030666935.1 Atribacterota bacterium
ATCAAACGGATTTAAGATAGTAGAAGAGATGGGGTATTATGACAGACGTCCCATATCTGAAGGTCCAGAATTAATATTTATTTGCAAAAAAGAGTAAAGCTTAGGGGAATCACTGCGATGAAAGTAAAGCCCAGCCTGCACCTTTAACACTTGGAAGCCTCGTGAATATATAAATATTATACCCTATACAAAGGTAAGGAGGAATGATACTTGCAAATGTTTAAAACTAGAATAGCCACTATAAATGATTTATCATTTTTAAAAAAAATGTTATTTGAAGCTTCCTACTGGAGACAGAATATATCAAAACCTGATTTTGAGCAAGGTTTACAACGTGCTGACCTAAAATATTTGCTCGAAGATTGGGGGCAGAAAGGTGATAATGGGATTATAGCTGAGGATGACCATAATAATCCGATTGGAGCTGCTTGGTACAGGTTCTGGACTGAAGAGAAACATTCATATGGATATATAAATGAAAGCATCCCCGAATTAACTTTGGCAGTAAGTGAAAAATGGAGAGGTAAAGGTGTAGGAAGAGAACTAATAAAAAGGCTGATAGCTGAAGCGAAGAATCAAAATTTAACAAAAGTTAGCTTAAGTGTAGAAAAAGAAAACTTTGCAGTAAACTTATATCAACAAGTAGGATTTAAAGTGTATATCGATAATCCAGGTGACTATACAATGTTATGGGAGGCGTAATTACATATGAGCTTACTTCGCCTAAGAGAGCATAGCCCGCTCGGGCCTCCACCCTTCACCTAAATTACTCGCTAACCTCGAATCCTAGGTTTCAATTTTGGTATAATGTATTTAAAGAAAATAAGCGGGATAGGGTAGAAATAATATAATATGATGATTTATAATAGATAAATAGAGTTTTATTTCAAATAAAGCCAAGAGAGGTGATATAAAATGAGCTTTAAAAGTTGGGTGGATTCAAAAACAAAAAAATGTGATTTGATTGACATAAAGTTAATTCAATTAAGTTCTGCTGCTTTTGTTTTAATGATAGCCAAACTTTGGAAACCACTGCTTAGTTTAGATTGGTATTGGTATGGGGTGATTTTTGTTTTAGCAATGACAAAACCTATATATAAAATGCTGAGCAGATAGATTATTTGCAATTATAATCTGACAAACAACCGTCTCTTGACAACCACGGCTTGAAAAGTGAAACTTTAAACCTCACCCTTGAAAATATAAAATCTTTAAGGGGTGAGATTTAAATAAGGGGTGAAAAAATGGAATTGATACCTACACTTAAAATAGAATGGCTTAATGGATGGATTCTATTATGTTTAATATATTCAATATTCGGTATTTTGCTTCTGGCCTTTCCCAAGAATGTGGTAGCAAGGCTTTATGAATACGATAGGTCTAGCTGGAGTAAAACGCGAAGAGTTTTTTATGTTATAGGAAAATTATTAGCTCTTGTTTGTTTAGTTCTGATAATTTTTACCCCATTAAAAATCAGAGCTAATATTTTTATCCCCGGCATTATTTTATTTACCCTTGGATTAGCTGGATTCATTACTGCTCTTTTCAATTTCAAAAACACATCACCTAATCAATCGGTTACCAGAGGACTTTACAGAATATCACGCCATCCACAGGTATTGATGTTATTTATTATGTCTATTGGGATTTGTATTACCATAGGCTCATGGCTTGTACTATTCATAATGATTGTTTCTTCATTATTCCTGCACTTTAGGGATCTTGCGGAGGAAGAAGCTTGCTTAGAACTATATGGTGATTTATACCGTTCCTATATGAGACGTATACCGCGGTATTTCTTGATTAAAACACATATGAAAGAAGAAGGAAATGTTAAAAAATAGTAGAAAAAGATTGATTCATAGCGGGGTTCGGAACTCTGCGGTTGCTTTGCAACCTTGCCCTTAGGGTCATATAACAGCGGATAAAAAGCTTCGCTTCGTTTCACCCAAATTGCTTTGCAACTTCTTATAACCGCAGAATGTTTTACGCAATTCAAAACCTTGGATGAAATGAGAGCTTTGGTAAAAGGAAAATTAAAAGAGATGGGTATACCTGGTTTTATGGCGTGACTATTCACTATGGAGATGTCAAAACTTGAGCGTTGGAAAAAGTAATATGGGTATCACAACTTTTAAAAAAGAAACTAATGAAAAATAAAAACCAAACAGCAAAAGAAAAAAGAGGATTTACAACAGAAGTTGAAAGTAATCTTTTTGTAAACAAATCAGATATTGAATTAATATCTCTTTTAAAATCTAATAATCCCAAAGAGAGAACTTCATCTGCAACAATATTAGGACAAAGAAAATCTGAAAGAGCTATTTTTGCTTTGTGTAAACAACTTAAAAATGAAAAAGCTTTATATTCAAAGATTGCTATATCTCGTGCCCTTGGAAAAATTGGAAAGCCTGCAATAAATAAATTAGTAGAATATTTAGGTAAAATAGGAAATAACCAACATAAGACTTTACCCAAGAAAATATTCAATAAATGGAGCTATCCCTTACCAAGAGATATTATAGCAAGAACTATTTGTAAAATCGGTGATAGTACTTTAGTAGATTTAAGTAACATTTTAGCAAATGGAAATAAAAAACAAATTTATGAGGCTATAGATGCTATTGGATTTATTTCTTTTTATTCAAAAAATAAAATATCATTTGAAATCTTAGAAAAATTATTACAAAAATATAGTGATGATGAAATTATAAAATGGAAAATAACCAGAGCGTTAAGCGCTTTTCCAGGTGAAAAATCTGAAATAATTTTATTAGATATTTTAAAAACAAGTAAAAAACCAGAATTAAAATGGGAGGCAGTTAGGAGTTTAGGTTTAATATGTAAGGAAGTGCCCGAAGAATTATTAATAGCCAAAAATAATAAGAATGATAATGTAAAGAAAATGGTTTTTCTTGCAATTAATAAAATTCACCCCTAACCCCTCTTTCATTTTTTTTATCACCTGTCTGCTAAAAGATTTTTTCTACTTTTTATTTCCCCTATATAGAGTAAAATAATGAAAAAAATTATTTTTACATAATATTACAATTAACCTAATACAAAAAACTAAAAACTTTTTTGCGAAAAGAGGATTTTTGCTTATTTTGTAGAATAAAGAAATAAAATGATTATTAGCATATTTTTATTGTAAATCGTATAATATCTCTTTTAGAGAAAACAATGAGAAGAGAAAAGAAAATTAAAAAAGCAGAAGAATTATTAGAGATAGAATCATAGTTGTTAAATAAAAAAAGAACTGCTCTCTACGGTTGATAAAGATGAAAGGAGTTGAAATATGATAGGTTTTCTACAACAATTGCATCCTATAGTACAAGCTCTCCTGGCAGGGCTTTTTACCTGGGCACTGACTGCAATGGGAGCGGCCATGGTATTTATGACCAAAGAGATAGATAGGAAAATTCTTGATACCATGCTGGGTTTTGCAGCAGGAGTCATGATTGCCGCGAGTTACTGGTCATTATTAGCTCCGGCTATTGAGATGTCTGAAGGGCTGGGCGTTCCGGTATGGTTTCCTTCAATGGTGGGTTTCCTCCTGGGAGGTATTTTTTTAGGGGGGATTGACAAAATACTTCCTCATCTCCATCTCGGCTTTCCGATAGAAGAAGCTGAAGGTATTAAAACATCCTTTCAGCGTAGTACTTTACTTATTCTTGCTGTAACTTTGCATAATATTCCTGAAGGTCTGGCTGTGGGGGTGGCTTTTGGGGCTGTTGCTGCAGGTTTCCCTTCCGCAACTTTACCGGTAGCAATAGCTCTGGCGATAGGTATAGGAATTCAAAATTTTCCAGAAGGCCTGGTTATCTCCATACCTCTTCGAGGCGAAGGAATGTCACGGTTTAAAAGTTTCTGGTATGGACAATTATCCGGGATAGTAGAACCTATTGCCAGTGTCGTTGGAGCAGTTGCTGTTATTATGGTAAAACCTATCTTGCCCTATGCTATGTCTTTTGCTGCAGGAGCAATGATCTTTGTAGTAGTTGAGGAGCTAATTCCTGAATCTCAACGCGGTAAAAATACGGATTTAGCCACTTTTGGTGCAATGGTAGGTTTTACAGTAATGATGGTACTTGATGTGGCATTTGGCTCGTAATTGGTAGGAGAGAAAATAAGAACAGAAAGGATGATTATTAAATCAATCATTTTCTAAATATAGAAAAATATAAAAAGGAGAAAAGATATTGTGAGAAAGATTTATAAAATTATGTTTGGTAGTTTAATTTGTCTTGCTTTGATAATGGCAAGTAGTGTTAGTATGATAGGGTTTGCTCAACAGCAAGATACTTCTGAAATAAGCATTGAAGGTATCTGGCAGGGCAGTCTAAAAGTCCCCGGAACGGAACTTAGGATTGTCTTCAAAATTTCAAAAAATCCGGATGGTACTTTAACTGCGACTCTGGACAGCCCGGACCAGGGAGCAACTGACATCCCCGTGGAAGAAGTTATCTTTAAAGATAATACTTTACGCCTGGAAGTAAAATCTGCGGGAGGTGTTTACGAAGGAAAAGTAAGTGAAGATTTTTTAGTTATTGAGGGAAAGTGGAAACAGTCCGGGCAGACTTTACCCCTTATCCTTAAGCGGGTAGATAAAGCGGTAGAAATACCTAGGCCTCAAGTGCCAAAAAAACCTTATCCTTATATAGAAGAAGAATTAGTCTATGAAAATAAGGAAGCAGGAATTACACTTGCAGGGACTTTGACTTTGCCACCTGGGAAGGGTCTTTCGCCGGTAGTTTTATTAATTAGCGGTTCGGGGCCGCAGGAACGTAATGAAACTATATACAACCATCGTCCTTTCCTGGTATTGGCAGATTATTTAACTCGCCAGGGTATTGC
>DAOUWX010000337.1 GCA_030666935.1 Atribacterota bacterium
AAAAAGAAGGATTTTTTAAAACCTTTGTCGTATTAATATTAAGATGTAGAAAAAAATGAAAAAGACTAATTCTTTTAACCGCTGGTGGCGATTCAATAGGGAAAATATATTTTCTTGAAGTGTGACAAAGAACGTCCCCTGACGCAAGGAGGTGATGATGAATCATTTTTTTTGGACACCTAAAAGTAAAGTTTAGATTTTAAGTACTTGTAAAAAAGAAAGGAGATTTTAGAAATGAAAAATAATTTATTAGGAATAGTTGTATTAACAATAATCTTAAGTTTATGTCTTTCTTCTGCGGTTTTCGCAGCTGGGGAATCAGTTACTGTGGAAGAAGTTGTTACTATTGAGCGCAATGGGTTGAAAATGGTCGCAACGTTTGCTTACCCTAAAGACGTGGAGAATGCTCCGATTGTGATTATTTTCCATGGCTTTACAGGTCAGAGAAATGAAATGGATATCGTTGGCGGTACTGAAACAATGTATGGAAGGACAGCAAGAATTTTCGCGGAGCAAGGTTATGCATCTCTTAGAATTGATTTTATAGGTTCAGGTGAAAGTGACGGAAAATGGGAAGATACAACGGTTTCAGGTCAAATAAATGACGCTTTGGCAGCGATAGAGTATGTAAAGACATTAGATCGTGTTGATGCAGATAGAATTGCTCTTCTTGGATTAAGTCAGGGCGGCATGGTTGCAGCATGCACAGCAGGTAGAAGCGATGATGTTGATGCAGTTATCTTATGGTCAGCTGTATCTGTTCCCCAGTTTGTCTATTCAGGCTTATTGGGTCAAGATAATGTGTTAAAAGCTTTAAAAAGTGATAATCCTGAAGAATTGATAGTAGGAACACTTCCTTGGGGTGCTACCACTACCTTAAAAGCCAATTTTTATCAAGATTTGTTCTGTTTAAGTCCATCAGCAGAAATTACATCTTATGAAGGTCCTCTTCAAGTAACGGTGGGATTGATGGATACTATCGTATATCCTCAACCATATGCTGGACAAATTTTTCTTCAATATCATGAAGGTTCTGAGGAAATTGTGATTATGGACGATGCAGATCACATGTTGAATATTTTTACTGGTGATTCTTCTACTCTTGATAGTGCAATTCAAAATGCTCTAGATTTTCTAAAATCAAATATTTAGATTGTTAGAATGGCACAATTTGATTAACCGATAAAGTGATGAAAGGTATCACACTATTTTTCTAAATAGTGTGATACCTTTTTATTGTTACAAAGAGAAAGTAAGACAGAAAAAAGTAGATAATAGGGTCAGACTCTACAATTTCACAAAATATAAAACGAAAATAGGAAAATGTGAATTTGTGAAGCCTAATTCCAAATTTTTCCACATATTTTCCCCATTTGTAAGTAAATGTTGTTAGTTTTAATCCCTCTGTCATTGCGAGCTTGCTGAAGGCAAGCGTGGCAATCTCATCCCGCAATTATTTTTAAACCTTTGTCGTATTAATATTAAGATATAAAAAAATTGAAAAAGGCTAACTTTTTTAATCGCTGGTGGCGATTTAATAAGGTAAATATATATTGTTGAAGTGTGTCAAAAGAACCGTCAGACTGTGTGAAAACCAGCAATATATTCTTTTATAAGAGCTAAACTTAAGGTCAAACTGTCTCCTTTAACTTTTAATAAGATGCAAAAAAACAAAGAAAGAGTTACTGGTACTTCTTCTATACCGGCACCACATTCCCTCTCTGTCTTAATCTTTTTAATATCTCTTCTGTTCCCAGGATATTAATCACCCTTTTGAGATTATAGGCCAGAAAGGATAGGGAAATCTCAGCACTTACCGAGACCTTTCTCCTGGTCAGGAAATAATAGGCACCCCATCCTCTTTTGATGGTGCCGAAGGGATGTTCTACAATCATCTGTCTTAACTTATACTTTTTGAAGTTTTCTTTGGTTTGGGTATCGATGCGATCAAGCAGGTCCTGCTTGACATGCCGGAAGATGGATCTCCCTTTTTGGGCCCTGGTACATCTGGCTTTAAATTTACAATCTTGACAGGCGTCGAAATTACGGTATTCATAGCCGATTATCTTTCTATCTTTCTTCCTTATCCGGTGATAATGGAGTTCCTTTCCGGCTGGGCAGAGGTAGGTATTTTTGGTTTTATTATACTTAAACTGATCAGAATAGAAGGCTTGATCTTTAGTAGTATTGGCATGGGTTTGTTTAGTCACATAAAGGGTGATCCCCTTTTCGGTACATTTCTCTAAGTCTTTAGCCTGATAGTAACCCTTATCGGCCAATACTTCAAAGGTCTTATTACCAAAGAGCCTTTTGGCTCTTAGGGCCATGGGGGCCAGTTAACCCAGGTCATTGGGTTTACACGTTACCTTGTAATTGGTAATCAATTTGTGTTTGGCATCATCGGTGGTTTGCACATTGT
>DAOUWX010000112.1 GCA_030666935.1 Atribacterota bacterium
ATTGTGATATTTTAACTATAGGTCAGTATTTAAAGCCATCTCCTCACCATTTAAAAGTTAGCGAGTATATTCATCCCGATAAATTTGAAGAATATCAAAATATAGGAATGTCTTTGGGCTTTAAATATGTAGCGTCAGCCCCTTTAGTGCGCAGTTCCTACCATGCCGGTGAAATATTAAAAACTATAACTTAATTGTATAAAAATTTCCTTTTTCTGTAAGCCCTTATTATAGTGTATAATTATAAAACGAAAAATTAACAACACAAAACGTAAAACCATAGTTTAAAATTAAAAATTTAAATACATTGTTTTATTTATTGATTTTTATCTTTCTTATTTTGTATACTATATAGCAAAATGAAAAAATGAAGAAGCAAAAACAGAACTTAAAATTTAGTATTGAGGGAAAAAGTTTTAAGTTTTGAATTATGATTTTTCGTTTTTAGTTTTAAATTTTTAGCTATATACTGAAAACTAAAAATTGTATTTAAAACTAACGACTATTCACACTTTACTAAGGACTAATTTAATAAGATATTTTTTTTGATATATTCAAATATATCTGATAGAATTAAAATCAATAAATTAAATATAAGAAAATTGACCAAGGATAAGGAGGATGAGTTTGTATGACCAAATATGATATTAGTAAAGTAAAAAACATTGCCTTGGTAGGCCATGGTGATTCTGGGAAAACCTCGCTTACCGAGGCTTTGCTTTATGATTCAGAAATGATTACTAGATTGGGAGATATTAAACAAGGGAATACCACTACTGATTATGACCCGAGAGAAATAAAGAAAGGAATAACTATCAATTCGTCTTTAGCTTATTTAGATTGGAAGGGTTTAATGATAAATATTCTCGATACCCCGGGCTACCTCGATTTTATTACTGACACCAAATTAAGCCTTAGAGTTGTAGATAGTGCCATAATAGTTGTATGCGGAGTGTCGGGAGTAGAAGTACAGACTGAAAAAGTTTGGGATTTTGCCGATGAATACAAGTTGCCCCGAGTTATTTTTATAAATAAAATGGATCGGGAAAGGGCTAATTTTTACCGAGCAAAAGATACGATTAATAAAATTTTTGGGTTAACCGTAATTTCAGTTCAGTTACCCATTGGCAAAGAAGAAGATTTCCAGGGTATAGTCGATTTAATAAAAATGAAAGCCATTGTTTATAAAAAATCAGCAGAGGGTAAGCCGATCTTTGAAGAACAGGAAATTCCCCAGGATATGAAAGAGCAGACAGAATCCTACAGGAAAGAATTGGTAGAAGCAGTAGCTGAATTTGATGATGAAATTTTAATGAAATATTTGGACGGGGAAAGTTTAACTGATCAGGAGATTGCTAATTGTTTAAAACAAGGAATAAAGGAAAGCAAAATTGTTCCCATTCTTTGCGGTTCTGCGACCATGAATTTAGGTATAGAACTTCTTCTTGATTTTATAGGCGAATACCTTCCTTCTCCATCCGAGATGCCTCCCATTGCAGCTGAGAATGTAAAAACATCTTCTGAAGAATTAGTAAAAAATTCTATTGATTCTCCTTTTTCTGCTTTTGTTTTTAAAACTGTAGCAGATCCTTACGTGGGAAATTTAACTTACTTTAGGGTGTATTCAGGGAAATTACCCGAAGATTCAAATGTATATAATTCTTCAAAAGGCGTGGATAATAAAGTAGGAAAAATTTATAAAATGCAGGGCAAGAATCAACGCTCTATTCCTGAGGTTTGTGCCGGAGATATAGCTGCTGTAGCCAAACTTAAGAATACCATTACCGGTGATACCCTCTGTGATAAAGATAATCCTGTTTTATTTGAAAAAATAGAATATCCCGAACCGATAATGCTGCTGGCAATCTCTCCCAAGACTAAGGGGGACGAGGATAAATTAAGTACCGCTCTAAGCAAGATAATTGATGAGGACCCTACAGTTAAAATTTACCGGGATGAGGATACCGGCGAGAGTATATTAGGCGGCATGGGAGAATCCCATCTGGAAGTAATAATTGATACTATGGAGAGTAAATTTGGGGTAGAGGTAGAAAAGAGCACTCCTAAAGTAGGGTATAAAGAGACCATTCGAAAAAGTGTTAAGGTAGAAGGAAAATATAAGAAGCAATCCGGCGGAAGAGGACAGTACGGACATTGCTGGTTAGAGCTTGAACCCAAAAGCAGGGGAGAGGGCTTTGAATTTATAGATAAAATAGTTGGAGGAGTAATTCCGCGTCAGTATCGTCCTGCAGTGGAAAAAGGTGTAGTTGGAGCGATGGAAAAAGGAGTATTAGCAGGATATCCTACCGTAGATATGAAGGCTACTGTTTATGATGGTAGTTATCACCCGGTAGATTCTTCAGAAATGGCTTTTAAAGTAGCTGGTTCAATGGCTTTTAAGAAAGGAGCGGTAGAAGCTAATCCAGCCTTGTTAGAGCCTATTATGGATATAGAAGTAATAGTGCCAAAAGAATATATGGGGGATATAATCGGAGATTTAAATAGCAAAAGAGGAAAGATAATGGGTATGGAAGAATCTTCAAGTGGGAAACAGTCTATTAAAGCTAAAATACCTCAATCAGAGATTTTCAAATATGCTATCGATTTAAGGTCGATTACTCAAGGAAGGGGAACTTTTAATTTGAAATTTTCCCATTATGAAGAAGTACCTGCTAATGTTGTACAGGAAATAATTGCTCAAGCCAAAAAAGAAGAGGAAGAGAAAAAGTAATTCTTAAAAAATATTAAAATATTTTATAAAAAAAGAAGGATTTTTAAATTTAATATAGAATATATTATATGAAGATAAATTTATTTATCGATCGATACTAAAAAATATTATAAAAAAAGGGAGGTGTAATATAATATGGCAGATTTAGCTTGGTACTGGTGGGCAGCAATCATTGGAGCAATTGCATATTTGATATGGTATTTTGCAGACGTATAGAATAAAACGTAAATTATCATTAAATTACTACTAAAAATTATAAGAAACGTTTCTATAAGTGCAGGGCGAAGCAAATTGTCCTGCACTTTATTTATCTTTATCAAAAGGGTGATTAATTTGAGATTACAAACCAAAAAAAGATATATTTTGTTAATTTTGCTTTCCTTTATTTTCCTTATTATCTCTTATGGGTCAATGGCAAATGAAGAAAGTAGAGAAAACAGAAACATTCCTTTAGGGGAAGTAAATTCATTAAAAATGACCATAAAATTTGGTGCAGGAAAGCTGGATTTGATTTCCGGACAAGAAGATGTATTTGAAGGTGATTTTCAATACGATAAAAGTATCTTAAAGCCCAATATCCGATATGAAATATTAGGTGAAACCGGTATCCTAACTCTATCTCAGAGTATTAAAAAAGACCTCAGTTTATCATTCCCATATAAGAATGTATGGAATCTGAAATTGCCTTCCGGTGTCCCTTTGCAATTATCTGTTTATACTGCGACTTATAGCGGTGATATTGACCTAACTAATTTACAGATAGAAAATTTTTATCTCAATTCAGGAGTAAGCCAAACCAATATTGTATTTAATCAACCTAATCTTGTAGAATTAAAAAATATTAATATCAAAACAGGCGCCTCCGCTATAAAAATGTTAGGTTTAGCTAATGCAAATTTTAATGAAATGAAATTTACCGGTGGAGCAGGAAGCTACACATTTGATTTTTCAGGAAACCTGATTAAAAAATCGAAAGTTAACATTGATGCAGGGGCAGCCAAAATAATTTTAAAGATACCCTCAGCTATTGGAACCAAAATAATTATTAAACGTTTTCCGGCTGTAAAATTAGATATTAGAGGATTTATAAAAATAAATGACCAGACTTATATTAGCCCGGAATACGGGAAGAGCGATGCGGAATTGGATATCGAAATCAAGGGAGGTCTCGTAGATGTTGAGGTGATTTCACTAACTAACTAAATTAGTCGTTAGTGAATAAACCTAGCGTACAGCGTATAGCGTATAGGTTTTGATTAATAAAATTTGTTCTAATTGAATTAAAAAGTTAAAGCGAAAAGCGAAAAACCGTAATTCAAAATTCAAAGCCTTTTTCTTTAATTTTAAATTTTAAGTTATGTCTTTATGTTTAGTGCTATATTGTTAACCACCATAAAACAACATACGATTCACGAGATACGAATTAGCAATACGATATATTGTTAGCTCCCATACTTTTTTCTCTTTCTTATTTCTTCACCTCAATACTATCTTTAATCTTTCTTTCTTAACTATACGCTAAACGCTATACGCTATACGCTATAATACAACATACGAAATATTGACTTTTATTTTTTTTTCAATTATACTAAAAACGAACTTAGAAAGAAAAAGACCGAGCGAAGGATTGAAAGGTATATTTGCAAAAAGAGAATCAGTATCTGGTGAAAGCTGATAAAAAACCTTTAAACTCACCTTCAAGTTTTGTACGCGAAAAATTAAATCAAAAATATTGATTTAAATATAGTTTACAACGTTAACAAGCGTTAATTGTTTAATGAGAGTAGATAATGTGGGGCTGTAGCGCAGTCGGGAGCGCGCCTCCTTGGCGTGGAGGAGGTCGCGGGTTCGATTCCCGCCAGCTCCACCAAATTATAATACATAAAATCTACTGAACAAGGGTGGTACCACGAGAAGAATCTCGTCCCTGGTAATAATTTAATTAATTACTTGAGACGGGATTTTTATTTTTAAGGAGGAAGATAGAGATGGAAGAAAGATATAATTTTGCCGAAGTTGAAAAAAAATGGCGGGAACATTGGAAGGAAAATAATTTTTTTAAATCTTATACAGATTCTAAAAAACCGAAATATTATGTTTTGGAAATGTTTCCCTATCCTTCGGGCGAACCCCACATGGGACACGTAAAAAACTACGTTATCGGTGATGTAGTGTCCAGGTATAAACATTCTCAGGGATATAATATTCTGCATCCTATGGGTTGGGATGCCTTTGGCTTACCTGCGGAGAATGCTGCTATAAAAAATAAAATTCATCCTTCAATTTGGACTAAAGTCAATATTAAAAAGATGAAGGATACTCTAACTGATATGAGTATCAGTTATGATTGGGATAGAGAAATAGCCACTTGTAATCCAGATTACTATAAGTGGACTCAGTGGATGTTTTTACAGCTATACAAAAAAGGATTAGCTTATAAGAAAAAAGCAGTGGTTAACTGGTGTCCTTCCTGTAATGTAGTATTGGCTAATGAACAAGTAATAGACGGAGAATGTTGGAGGTGTGATTCCGAAGTTGTTAAAAAAGAGTTATCCCAATGGTTTTTCAAGATTACCGAATATGCCCAGAGATTACTCGATGATATAGAATGCCTAGAAGAATGGCCGGATAAAGTATTAACTATGCAGAGAAATTGGATAGGAAGGAGTGAAGGAGCAAGAATTGAATTCCCTATAAAAGGGAGTGATAAGACTATTCCGGTGTTTACTACCCGACCCGACACTCTTTACGGAGCAACTTATTTTCTATTGTCTCCCGAACACCCCTTAGTAGAAAAGATAATAAAGGATTCTCCTTATAAAGAGGAAGTTAAGAGTTTCAAAGAGAAGGTAAGTAAAGAGAGCACTATAGATAGAGTATCAGGAGTGCTGGAAAAAAGAGGATGTTTCACCGGTAAATATATAATAAATCCCTTAAATGATGAGGAGATTCCCATTTGGTTAGCGAATTATGTGTTAATGGACTATGGAACAGGTGCGGTAATGGCAGTTCCGGCTCATGACCAAAGGGATTTTGAATTTGCTAAAAAATATAATTTACCTATAAGAATAGTTATTCAACCAAAAGATAAAAAAGTCACACCTGATACTATGGAGGCTGCTTTTGACCAAGAAGGTATTATGGTTAATTCCGGTCAATTTAACGGTTTGTCAAGTAGTAAGTCACTAGATATTATAATTGATTATCTGATTAAAAAAGGGTCCGGGGAGAGAGAGGTCAATTACAGATTAAGAGATTGGCTTATTTCGCGTCAGCGTTATTGGGGCGCACCTATTCCCATGATTTACTGTTCCGATTGCGGGATGGTTCCTGTACCTGAAAGCGATTTACCGGTCTTACTGCCAGAAGATGTAGATTTCAGGCCCAAAGGTATGTCACCACTGGCAAGCAGTAAAGAATTTATTAA
>DAOUWX010000109.1 GCA_030666935.1 Atribacterota bacterium
CTCCTCGATATAAGATTTTTATTATTTCTACTCGTTGCTGCTCTCCTACAGAGAGTTGCCATACTTTTGCCTCCGGGTCAACATAGAGCCCGTGAACTTTAGCCAGTTCTTTAATACGTTCTGAGACAACATCAAGGTCAAGAAGAAACTTCCGTGAGGAAGGAAGCCCCAGGGCAACATTTTCTGCTACAGTAAGGGTAGGGATAAGCATAAAATGCTGATGTACCATCCCAATCCCCAGTCGAATTGCATCCAGCGGAGAACGAATGTTAACCAATTTTCCGTTAACGTAAATTTCACCTTCATCCTGGTGATATATGCCATAGAGGATTTTCATCAGGGTACTTTTCCCGGCTCCGTTTTCGCCAAGAAGGGTATGAACCTCCCCGGCACGGACATCAAAATCAATTCGGTCATTCGCCAACACACCCGGAAACTGCTTGACTATTCCCCGCATCTCTACTTTTCCGACTTTGGTTAAATTTGTTATTTTAGATGTATCTTTTTTCATATCAAAATGAAGATCAGGGCTCCGTATGGACACTCTGAATCTTTCTTTACTTTTCTAATTTGACCTCAATCTTTCCCATGACTATATCCTCAATAGTTTTACCTACAAACGCTTGGTCATTTACGATAATTTTGAGGCCGCCATTAGCCAAGTTAAGAGTAAAGATTTTTCCTCCTTTTTCCCCCTTCTGAATCATTTCAATCATCGGTCTGAGTGCAATTGCCCAGACAACATCTACACAGGAAACCACATTCTGAGGGGCAAGATCAGATTGATCAACATCATATCCGAACCAGAGAGCTCCTCTCTGCTTCGCTACTCCGATGGCCCCGACTGTCATCTGTGATGTTCCGGTAAGAACATCTGCTCCGGCATCAATATGAGTTTGTGCTGCTTCGGAGGCAAGTGCAACATCACTATATGAGCCAATCCAGGTTACATTTATTTTAGCATCCGGATTTACTGATTTTATACCTGTTTTAAAACCTTCGGTATAACGTTTGGCATCACCGGTCTCAATCGGACCGATTACTCCATAAACATTGCTCTCAGAAAGTTTTGCTGCCAGGACACCGTTAACATAACCACCTTGTTCAGCTAAAGGTTCATAAGCAAATATATTAGTGATTCCAAGATCGGTAAAGACATTTGCGGTAGAGCCCCAGGCAAAACTCGTATTAGGAAAATCGGGAGCAATATCCGTTAAAGAGGCACCATACTGTGAACCATGAGCAATTACCAGGTCATAGCCCTCGCTGGCATAGTCTCGAATAGCAGCAGCAGCGTCTGCTACTATAAACATGCTCTCTGAATAAGCAAACTGAAAATTCTCCTTGCCCATCTCTTCTTGAATGGTAAGCAGGGCTTCATACATACTCTGGCTCCAGGCAAAATCATTAATAGAGCTGGGCATAATGAATGCTACCCGGAAGGTTTCTGCGCTTGCTCCGAACCCAAGTGATAATACAAATATACTTATTAGAGTAAGAACTACTATAATCTTTTTCAACTTCATCATTTTATCCTCCTATCTTTTTATTTTAAAATACAGAAAAACATTTTTCTTCTAAAACTTTTTATTTTATTTACCACCTCCTCTTTTATTATTCACCCCGCTCGAAGGGTTTGTTTAATGCCGCAGGTGGATGTATGCGGCGTTTTACCATTGCTGCGAGTACTATGATAGTAACAATATAAGGCATCATTAAAGTAAAATCAGAGGGAATATTAACCCCTTTTACCTGAACCCATATCTGAATAGCATTTACAGTACTGAATAGAAGTGCACCGATGAGAACGGTTTTCGGACGCCAGGCTCCAAAATATACCAGGGCAACGGCAATAAAGCCCATCCCATTAGTTAAATTTTGCTGAAATACATTGAGTAGTGCAATAGATAGAGATGCACCGGCAATCCCCGAGAGCATTCCACCTAATATTACCGTAAAATAACGGATGCGCACAATATTAACCCCCAGTGAATCGGCTGCCTCCGGGTGCTGCCCCACAGCTCGAATACTAAGACCTAAAGGTGTCTTGTTCAATATAAACCAGGCAAGAGGAATCAGGGCAAATGCACCATATACCAGGATGTTTTGCCGGAAGAAGATTTCGCCCACAATCGGAATGTTAGAAAGCCCGGGAATAGACAGAGGGGGGAAACCGCTTACCGTTTGAACTGTCCCTACCATAGTGCTAAATAAAAGACTGCTTAATCCGAGACCGAATATATAAACCCCGATCCCGCTAATCCCCTGCTCGGCTTTTAAGGTAACATTAATAAAGGCAATCAAAAGCCCAAATATCGCTCCGACCACTATTGCCACCAATAAACCAAGCCAAAGATTACCGGTTTTAAGAACCGTATAGAAGGCGCTAAAGGCTCCCATAAGCATAACGCCATCTACGCCAAGGTTAAGGACACCGCTCAACTGCCCTATTGTTTCCCCAATGGAAGCATAGAGATATGGTGTGGCAAGACGAATGGCAGATTTTGCTATCCCGATAATAATTGCTTCCATTATTTGCTCTCCTTTTTATCTTTATTTTTGGAATTGTATTTCGCGTCTGCAGTTCGCTCCATCCGTCGAGCCTGACTGCGGCGTAGGTACTCGCTTCCTACTACAAAGAGTACAATCAAACCGTTCAAAGCACCGATCAAAGCAGAAGGTATTTGCACTACTCTCTGCATCTTATTTGCTCCGGTAAGAAGTGCTCCCAATAATAGAGAAGCCGGTATTGTTCCGATAGGATGAAGCTGGCCAAACAAGGCAGCCACAATTCCGTTAAAGCCCGCACTGCCGGTAAAACCCGATACAGAACCGTCGGTGAACAGTCGGTGATGAACTCCTAACACTTCAATTGCTCCGCCTAATCCCACTAACGCACCACTCAAGACAAAAGCAAGGACCATATATTTTTGCACATTAATTCCGGAAGCTCGCGAGGCTTGAATATTTTGTCCTATCATGCGAATACGGAAACCAATTGTCGTCCGCCAAAGAAAAATATAAACCAGAATAGCAAAAACAACTGCTACTATTGTTCCAAAATGCAGACGGGTAGGTATAAGGCGGGGAAGATCGGCTGCATGAATTAAACGGGTAGTTTGGGGGATAAAGGAGCCAAGCTCTATCTGGAGTGGGTCCATTATCGGTCCGCGAAGAAGATAATTCATCCCATAAGCCGCGATATAATTCAGCATGATGGTACTCAGAATTTCGTTTACTTTAAAATAGGCCTTAAGAAATCCGGCAATTCCTGCCCATATTGCTCCGCTTAAGAGCCCGACAAGCAAAGCAATTATAATCAGTATCCAGCCCGGTAAATTTGGAAAGTTAAGGCAAAATATGGTTACAGAGAGAGCCCCGGCTACAAGCTGGCCCTCTCCTCCGATGTTTAATACGCCGGCTCGAAAGGCGATGCAGATTCCCAGCCCTACAAAAAGCAAGGGAGTTGACTTGACTACCGTGTCTGCTATAGCATTCATACTCCCAAACGCACCCTTGAGCAGGGCCTGGTAAGCAATCAGAGGGTTTACTCCGAGAATGGCAATCATTATTGCCCCAATTAGTAACGCAAGTAAGAATGCCGCTATGGGGATAAAATTCATTGATATTTCCCGGACATTCCTGTATTTCATCTTACCACCTTTATATTTTTACTTACCAATTACGGTGTCTGCAATTATTGACAGGCGAGACGCTTGTCATGCGTTTCGTTTTTTTATATTCGATAAAAGTTTGAGAAAATCCTGCTTTTTTAAAGAAAAAATTATTATTTTTTCCTAATTAATTTTTCAACTTTATAATCAATGTTTTAGGGTTCACTATCAATCTGAATGTTTAATTTTTCCTGGGATTGACCGGAAATGTCATAATGAAAATTTTAACCTCTTACCTCTTACTTCTTTTCTTTTACAATTTCTCCTCTCCTAACAAAATGCATAGTTATAAAGGAAAGGATAAAGAAGAAAGAAGCAAAGACCATAAGAGAAGGATAACCGAACAGGTCGATAGATATCCCCGAAAGAGGAGGAGCAATAATATTGGCCGCCTGGGAAAAAAAGTAATAAAGTCCGGTATATCCTCCTACCTTCTTTAAGGTGGTCATATCCACTACCATAGGGAGGGAATTAACGTTAATTAAAGCCCATCCAAATCCACCTATCAGAAAGAGGATAGCAATATAGATAAAATTTCGGAATAACATGCTGGTAATCATTATCACGGTAATAATTAAAAGTCCTGCTCTTATTGTTTTATTCCTCCCTCTTTTAGCTCCGATATATCCGGTTACCAGAGCGCTCACCATAAACGACAAAGAAAACACCCCTAACACAAGTGCACCGGTACTTTCCTTTATTCCCAAATAAAATTTAGCATAACTGGTAAAGAAAGTCTCAATACTGTTAAAACCAACAAACCAAAAGAAGATAGAAAAGAGGATAAAAAATAGGCTTCTATCCCCTAAAAAGATATCTTTAATGTTTTCATAAAAGGCAGAGAACGATTCCCGGAAAGAGACTGCTGGTTTTTTACCTTCCCTGCCTTCTTCTTCAATAAAAGGTCTATCTTCTTTAATAGTAAACACCACTATTAAACTAGCCAGCAGCATTAATAATCCACCGGCAATAAAAGGATAGGAAATATTACTGTCATAAAGAGGTTTTCCCGCAAAAAAAACAAGCAGTGCGCCCAAACCTCCCATAAAATTAATAATTCCATTTGCCTGACTTCTGAAGTGTGAAGGAGTAATGTCCGGCATTAAGGCAACTACCGGAGTCCTAAAAAAAGCCATGGATAAATTCATTAAAATAATTGTGAACATCATTAAGGCTAAATTTTCAAACAACCGGGCGTAAGGAATTAAGAAGAAAAATAACATAGCAAAGGGAGCACCGGCTAATATATAAGGTCTCCTTCTACCTAACCGTGTCCTGGTTCTGTCACTTAATGCTCCCAAAAAAGGAAGAAGAAGGATAGCAAAGATATTATCAACGGTCATTATAATCCCGATAACAAAAGAAGTTAATTGAAAAGATTTCAAAAAAATGGGAACATATGCATTGTACATGGCCCAGATAATTGAGACCCCAAAAAATCCAAAGCCCAGAATAAAGATTTTCTTTTTATTAAAAATAACTTTCTCTTCCATACAATCCTCCTCATTCTCTTCTCGACGGATTCGATCTTCTTCTTCCATCGTTTCGTTTATTCAAATTTAAATCCTTTTTCTTTAAAGAGCTTAAGGCAGGCATCTACCACTTCCGGATCATAGAGGATGCCTTTATTTTGGATGATTTCTTCCAAGGCCTTCTCTGTACCTAATGCCGGCCGATAAGGACGGAAGGAAGACATGGCTTCTACTACATCAGCTACACAGATTATTTTGGCTTCTAAAAGAATTTTATTCCCTTTTAATCCTCCGGGATACCCAGACCCATTTATCTTTTCGTGATGTTGAAGGACAATTTGGGCTATAGGATAGGAAAAATCTATAGATTTTAAGATATCATATCCTATTTGGGAATGTTCTTTGATTAGACTAAATTCTATATCAATTAAGGTAGCGGGTTTACTCAATATTTCGGTGGGTAGGCCGATCTTTCCGATATCATGGATTAGAGAGGCTATCCTTATCCCTTCAATTTTATCTTCAGTAAGGCCTAACTCCTGGGCAAGGGGAACAGCTAGTTGGCAGACCCTGTGCTGGTGATCGGAGGTATAGGGATCTTTAGCTTCTATTATCTTGGACATAGTGTCGATGGCCGCATCCATGGTCTTTTTGAGTTTCTGGTAAGTCTGTTTAAGTTTTTGTTCTGATTTTCTCTGTACAGTGATATCTTTAGACAGACTAATAACACCGGTTACTTTACCTTTTTTATCTTTGTAAGGCATCTTATCGGTAATTGCCCATCTTACTCCTTCAGGTGTATTGTAAGGTTCAATGATATTCATTTTCGATTCTCCGGAAACAATAACTTTCCAATCATTTTTTTTCATTTTCTCAGCCTGTTCCTCGGGAAAAAGCTCTTCTGTGGTCTTGCCTACTATATCTTTTACCGGCAGCTTTAATGAATCAGCCAGAGCCTTGTTTGCCCGGATAACTCTACCTTCTGTATCTTTATAAAAAATCAGAGCAGGTACTGAGTCCAGAATCATCTGCAGTTCATCTTTTGCACCTTTCACATTTTCCTCTGCCTGCTTGCGTTCGATGATGGATGTTAACTGCCCCGAAATGGCCTCAAACCGCTTCAGGTCAAATTCC
>DAOUWX010000043.1 GCA_030666935.1 Atribacterota bacterium
ATGATATCTATTCTAAAACCCTATGATACTTGTCCGCAAATTTGTGTCTACTGTCAGAGGAATTGGGAAATAACCGGTCCGATGATGCCCGAAGGGATGGTAAACAAAGAGGCATTGGATAAAGCATTAGATTGGTTTGCTGAACACACCTCTATGAGAGATGTATTAATTACCGGGGGCGACCCCTTGGCCTTAGATGATGAGCGAATAAAATATATAATGGATAGATTGTGTCAGATGGAGCATGTAGTAAATATCAGGTGGGGTACAAGAACTCCAGTAACTATTCCCATGAGAATAACCGATAAATTGGCTAAATTGATTGGAAGTTATATAGAACCGGGAAAAAGAAATGTTTGTATAGTAACTCATATTGAGAGTTCATCCGAAGTTACCCCAGAATTGGCTGAAGCAGTGATGAAATTTAGAAAACAGGGCATATATGTGTATAATCAATTAGTATATACTTTAGAAACCAGTAGAAGATTTCAGAATGTAGCAGCGAGGATAGCAATGAAAAAGGCAGGAGTAGATCCCTATTATACTTTTTACCCTAAAGGAAAAGAAGAACACAAGGATTATCTTGTTCCAGTAGCCCGCTTATGGCAAGAGAGAAAAGAAGAAGCAAGATTGATACCTGGTATTTTTCGGACCGATGAACCGGTATTTAATGTTCCTCGTTTGGGTAAAAATCATGTAAGGGCATGGCAAGATAGAGAATTAATTGCTCTCAACAAGAAAGGAAGGAGAATTTATCTATGGCATCCCTGGGAAAAGGGAATTGCTTTAGTTGAACCTTATGTTTATAAAGATCTTCCCATTTATAAATATCTTCAAGAATTAGCGAAGAGAGGGGAAGATACCGAAGAATACAAGTCAATTTGGTACTACTATTAAATAAACTCCCAAGAAGAAAAATTGACTAAAGGAGGTGATATAAAATAATAAAGATGAGTTAAGCTCGAAATTTAGAGCAGATTTTTGTTAGTATGCCTAGTAAATTTAAAAAATTAAAAAACGGAGGTATTGAAATGAAGAAATCTTTAAGCATAATATTAATGGTTAGTTTATTAGTATTTTTATTTTCCGGAATTGGTTTAGCTGCTACTCATATTACTTTTGGAACTGGCAGCCCTGGAGGGACTTACTATCCTTTAGGTGGAGCAATGGCTGATCTCTGGACTAAATTATTGAAAGCAGAAGGAATTGAAGTTACAGCCGAATCTACTGCTGCCTCAGTGGAAAATAGCCGATTAGTAGGCAGCAACGAAATTCAGATTGGAATGGCAATGTCCAGTGTTTCCTTTAAAGCTTATAAAGGAGAAGTGGATCCGTTTAAGGGAACTCCCCAACCGATATTGGGACTATTTTCTATGTATCCTGCACCTCAACATATTTTAACATTAGATCCTGATATTAAATCTATTGGAGATTTAAAAGGAAAAAAAGTGTCAGTAGGTGCACCGGGAAGTGGATGTGAGACTATCTCTCGACTGATTATAGAAACTGCCGGATTAACTTATGATGATATGAAAATCAGTTATTATTCTCAGCCAGAGGCAGCTCAAGCTTTAAAAGATAGGAATGTTGATGTAGTATTCTGGAATTTCTCCCTTCCAGGTTCTGCCGTAAGTGAAGTTACCGCAGTAAGAGATGTCTATTTTGTATCAGTAGATAAAGATATTGTTGAAAAATTAACTTCCAAATTTACTTATTATAAGGAAGGTAAAATACCTGCCAATACTTATAAGGGACAAGATTATGATGTCGTAGCCATTCAAGATGGAAATGATGTGGTTATAAATAAGGATATTGATGAAAATACTGCATATCTATTAGTATCAACACTATTTGAAAATGCGGAAAATATATTTGATGTCCATCCTTCAGCAAAGAAATTAATTCCTGAAAATGGCGTAAAAGTAGGTATTGAAATGCATCCTGGTGCAGAAAAATACTTCAAGGAGAAGGGATTACTTTAATGTTTAGTAGAATAATCAGGGGAACCGTTATGGTTTCCCTGATTATTTTTTTTATTATAATATTATATTTCATAAACAATAAAGAAAATAATCAGACACAATATTATTTGGAGATTATCAACAGGAAGAATGATTCTATATTAGTTAAAATTGAAGTTGCTGTCGGCGATAAATTTTATTTGGAATATATAAATTCAAAAGATTTAAATCCGGTATTTGATACTTTTGAAATAAGAGAAAACGGAATATTTTGTCTGCTTACTGAGGAATATCCCTGGTATGGGGTGGGACAAGAATGTCATACTTCTAAGGATATAAGATATTCAGACAAATTAGTGATAGTAAACGTGAATAGGGAGATGAAAATACTTCCTTTACGAGTGGCTTTTACCGTAGAGCAAAAAATAAAATATAAAGAGAGAGAATTTATTCTATCTTCTTTAACTAATAGAGGAGACCCCGTAGATATAATTATCGCCATTGAAGGAGGCACGAATGATAAATGAAGAAAAAGACAATTTGCAAACTAACAATGAAAAAAACATCGAAATTGAAGCACAAGTTGATAAAAAAATACTAAAAGAAATTGAAGAGATTGAAACTAAAAACAAAAGAGATTTAACCGGTTTATGGTCTGCTCCTATCATAATTGCTTCTATCGGATTATTTATTTTTCATATGTATACCGGATGGTTTGGGGCTTATTTTAGTTTAATCCAACGTTCTATCCATTTTATGTTTATCTTAACTTTAACCTTTAGCCTTTTTGCCCGTAGTAAAAAAACTCCCAGAGATAAAATACAATTTTACGATTTGATATTTATTGGCATATCTATAATTTTATGTTATTACATACTTACTAATTATAAAGAGTTGGTCTGGCGAGCAGGTGCTGCAAATCCCATGGATGTTTTTTTAGGAGTTATTTTGGTCTTACTTACTCTAGAAGCAACTCGGAGAGCAGTGGGTCTTCCTTTAATGTTAGTGGCAGCATTTTTTCTTTTATACGCCTTGGTCTTTGGACCTTATATGCCGGGAAGATTTTCTCATGGAACCTTTTCTATAAAAAGAGTAGCCTATTATCTTTACCTTACCGATGCGGGAATATTCGGGACTCCTTTAGGCGTTTCGGCAAGCTTTGTCTACCTTTTTATTTTATTTGGAGCAATATTAAATAAGACTGGAGCGGGTAAATTTTTTATTGATTTTGCAACTGCCTTAACCGGATATACCAGAGGCGGACCAGCAAAAGCTGCAGTAGTTTCCAGTGGTATGATGGGAACTGTATCAGGCAGTTCTACTGCTAATACAGTTACTACCGGTAGTTTTACCATACCTTTAATGAAAAATATAGGTTATAGTTCAGTCTTTGCCGGAGCAGTTGAACCGGTTGCTTCTACCGGCGGCCAGATAATGCCACCTATTATGGGGGCTGCTGCTTTTATTATGGCTGAATTTTTAGGAGTTCCTTATATTGAAATTGCTAAAGCGGCAATTTTCCCTGCCTTATTTTATTATTTTGCCTTATTTATGGCGGTAGATCTTAAAGCAGCAAAAATCGGTTTAAGCGGTCTTTTCAGAGAGCAGTTACCCAATCTATTAAAAACTTTAAAAACGGGATGGATTTTATTAGCTCCTATCTTTGCTTTAATTTATTTATTAATCCAAGGTTATTCCCCACAAAAATCAGTAGTACTCAGTATTGTAGTATTAATTATAGTCAGCATGTTTAGTAAAAAGACCAGGTTAACCCCGAAGAAATTTTTAGAAGCCATAACTGAAGCAGGTGTTTCTGCTACCACAGTAGCGGTAGCTTGTGCCGCAGCAGGAATAATTGTAGGAATTACTACTATGTCCGGATTAGGACTAAAATTTACCGGAATCGTATTTGAAGTTTCACGGGGAATTTTACCCATTGCCTTAATCTTGGCTTCTTTAGCTTCTCTGGTCTTAGGAATGGGGATACCTACTACTGCTAACTATATTATAATGGCTACTTTGATTGCCCCGGCTTTAATCAGATTAATGACTGAAGGTACTCATCTCATCCTGCCTCATATGTTTGTTTTTTATTATGGTATATTAGCCGATATTACTCCCCCGGTAATGTTAGCAGTATTTGCAGGAGCAGCAATAGCCAGAGCTCCGGCAATGAAAGTAGGAATAGAATCTACTAAATTAGCCATTCCGGGATATACATTGCCTTTTATGTTTATATTTCACCCTGAGCTAATTTCCTGGAATTTTACTCCGGATTTGAATTTGTTTAAGTTAGGATTTTTCTTATTATTGGCAGCAGCAATGTCGATTGGTATAGCTGGAGGTATGCAGGGTTACCTAATTAGGGAGACTAAATTTTATGAAAGAGTGATGCTCTTAGCAGGTTCTTTTATGATAATACCAGCAAACTATATAATAAATTTAGTAGGGCTTGCTTTAATAGGGGCAACTTTAGCATTTCAGATTTTGTTTAAACAACAAAAAGCAGTAGTTTTGGAAGAATAGAAATAAAAGTCGTATAGCGTATTGCGTATCGCGTAAAATAGAAATTAAAAAATGTAGGGGCAAACCTTGTATCTGCCCATAATGAGCAAGGAACTTGATTTATCGAATCTTTTAGAAAAATTGCTAAAATAAAACGAGTCGGATAAATCCGCCCCTTACATTAAATTTCATATAACATGCTTTCATTTTTATACTAGTAATGCGTAAATACATAATACTCGATACGAATTACTATACACTAAACGCTACCCGCTATCTTACTACATGCTATCCGCTTAAAATATTTTGATTTTTGGTTTCTGACTACCGAGGGTTGAATAATAATCTTTTTTAAAAAAAATGAAAAAAATATTGATTTTTTTTAAATATATGTTATTATTTAAAAAGACTAATCCATTAGTCCATTAGTCCAATATTAGATTAAAGATTTATCGTTTCAAAGAGGAAGTCTTTTATGAAAATTGAGATTGATAAGAAAAGCGGCATTCCTTTATATCTTCAGATAAAACATCAGATTAAGAAATTATTAGAAAATGGTAATTTGAAGGAAGGGGAACAGCTACCTACCGAAAGAGATTTATCAGAAAGTTTGCAAGTTAGCAGAAATACAGTAAGCATGGCCTACAAAGAATTAGTATTAGAGAATATAATACTATCCATCCCGGGGCGGGGAACTTTTCCTAATCCGAAACCCTCTAAGTTTACCAAATCTAAAACGAATAATAATTTATCAAAAATAGAAGAGATTATTGATGTTACTATTAATGAAGCCCTGGAATTAAATTTTGAGTTAAGAGAGGTCAAAAAATTAGTAAATAGGAAAATAGAAGAAAAAGAAAAATTATTAAAAAATATTAACATAGCCTTTATTGAATGTAATCAGGAGCAATTGTATTCTTTTTCCAAAGGGATAGAATTAGGAACCGGTATTTCCATAATTCCCATATTAATAGATGAGATTTATGAAGAACCAGATACTTTTAGAGAAAGGATTAAATCTATAGATTTAGTAGTTACTACCTTTTTTCATTATGATGAAGTTAAAAAATTTCTTGTCGACCAAAAACAGAGGGTTCTCGCCATCGCCTTAGATCCTCTAATGGAGACTATGGTAAACATTGCTCATCTATCCTCCAAAGATAAAAATATTGGCTTGGTATGTATTACCGATAAGTTTGCCCAAAGAGTTTTCCAATCCATAAAACAGGCAGGAATAAAATTCTTAAGTTTTAAATTTACAACTTCTCATAATGAAGGCGAAGTAAAGAAATTTTTAATTGACACAGATATTGTAATAACTTCTCCCGGAAGAAAGAGAGAAGCAGAAAGATTGATTTTTCCCCAAATTCCCCTTATTGAGTTTATTTATGTTCCCGATAAAGGTTCTATGAGTATGTTAAAATTAGCCATTTTGGATATTAAAAGAGAAGGAGGCATATCAGAAAAGATATGAAGCAAAAAAAATTATTTGAAGTTTATCAAAATAATTCAGTAAAGATATCAGTTCGCAGAGAGTGGTGTAAGTCATGCGCTATCTGTATTGAATTTTGTCCAAAGGATGTATTAGTCCCTGACGATCAAGGTAAACCTATTCCTGAAAATATTGATGCTTGTATAAAATGCGGCCTTTGTGAATTGAGATGCCCGGATTTTGCTATTACTGTGGAAGGAGTGGAAAGAGAAAGATGAATAATTTAAAAAAGAAAAAAAATATAAAATTATTGCAGGGAAACGAGGCCTGTGCCGAGGGAGCATTATTAGCTGGAGTTAGGTTTTTTGCCGGCTACCCCATAACTCCCTCTTCAGAAATTGCTGAAAATATGGCGCGTAAATTACCTAAAATTGGCGGGAAATTTATACAGATGGAAGATGAAATTGCCAGTATGGCAGCGGTAATCGGTGCTTCTATAGCTGGATTAAAATCTCTAACTGCTACTTCAGGTCCCGGAATGTGCTTAAAACAAGAAAATTTTGGTTTTGCTGTTATTAACGAAATACCTTGTGTAGTAGTTAACGCTCAAAGAGGAGGACCAAGCACTGGTTCACCCACTAAACCTTCTCAAGGTGATATGATGCAGGCAAGATGGGGAACTCATGGAGATCACCCCGTTATTGCCCTCGCTCCTTCCACTGTTAACGAGATACTTACCTTAACTATTAAAGCATTTAATTTTAGTGAAAAATATAGAACCCCGGTTATTTTGCTTCTTGATGAAGTTATTGCTCATATGCGGGAAAAGGTAGAAATTCCTGCTCCGGAAGATGTTGAAGTGATAAACCGAAAAAAACCCACTGTTCCCCCCGAAGAGTATTTACCCTTTAAACCAGATGAAGATGGAGTTCCGCCCATGGCTAATTTCGGTGAAGGGTATCGTTACCATATTACTGGTTTAGTTCATAGTGAAAAAGGCTTGCCAATTTCTGATTCTCAACAAGTAGATCATTTTATCAGACGAATAAATAATAAAATTGAGAAAAATATTAAGGATATTTTAATTTATGAAGAATATTTAATAGATGATGCTAAAATTGCTTTAATCGCTTATGGTTCAGTAGCAAGAGCTGCTGAGAGAACGGTAAAATTAGCCCGGGAAGAAGGGTTAAAAGTAGGTTTATTGAAATTATTAACTATTTGGCCTTTCTGTTCTGAAGAAGTAAACAAGCTGGCTCAGCAAGTAGATTTAATTATAGTTCCGGAAATGAATTTAGGTCAAATGGTTTTAGAAGTGGAAAGAGCTTCCCAAGGAAAATGTCGGGTTGTGCCTTATGGCCGGGTAGATGGCGAATTGATTAATCCTATAGAGATATTAGGAAAGATCCAGGAGGAGATAAAGAAATGAAGACAGTAATTAATGATTATATTAGAGAAGAGATGTTTCCCAATATATGGTGCCCAGGATGTGGAAATGGTATTGTATTAGGCGCCATAATACGAGCCATAGATGATTTAAATTGGGATAAAGATAAAATTGTAGCGGTTTCTGGTATTGGCTGCTCCAGCCGAATTACCGGATATGTAGATTTTTGTACCATGAATACCACTCATGGCAGGGCTTTGCCTTTCGCTACCGGTATAAAAATGGCTAACCCTGATTTAAAAGTAATAGTAGTTATGGGAGATGGAGATTGTTCAGCTATCGGAGGAAACCATTTTATTCACGCAGCCCGACGCAATATCGACCTAACTGCTATAATTATAAACAATATGATATATGGAATGACCGGAGGACAATATTCACCCCTTACTCCAACTGCAAAGTTTGGTTCTACTGCGCCTTATGGAAATATTGATCAAACTTTTGATTTGGCTGAATTGGCTATTGCAGCGGGTGCAAGTTATGTGGCTCGAGGAACAGTTTATAATGCTCGGCAGTCGACATCTTTAATAAAAAAGGCTTTAGATAAAAAAGGCTTTTCAGTAGTAGAAATAATATCTGATTGCCCTATATCTTACGGTAAAATGAATAAAATGAAATCACCGGTAGATATGTTAAAGTGGATAAAAGATATAGCTGTTTCCAAAAAAGTATGGGAAGGATTTTCCCCTGATAAAAAAAAGGGAAAATATGCTATAGGCGAGTTTTTAAGCAAAGATAGACCAGACTATACTGAACTGTATGGAGAGATTATCAAAAAAGCTCAGGAAATGGGAGGCAATAAGCAATGAAAGAAAGAATCGAAATATGTTTAAGCGGTTCCGGAGGCCAGGGCTTAATTTTGGCCGGTATAATTTTAGCTGAAGCAGCTAGCATATATGATAGAAAAGAAGCGGTTCAAACCCAGTCTTACGGACCGGAAGCCCGAGGAGGAGCCAGTAGATCAGAAGTGGTTATAAGTAATGATACTATAGATTATCCTAAGGTGATAAAATCGGATATCCTTTTAGCGCTAACTCAAACTGCTTGTGATAAATACGTTAAAAATTTAAACCAAGAAGGTATCTTGGTTACTGATTCTACATTAGTAACAGAGGTTCCTATTATCGTAAATAAAATATATTTATTTCCCATTGCTAAAACAGCTCAAGAGAAATTCGGGACAACATTAGTTACCAATATTATTTCTTTAGGAATAATTGTAGGATTAACCGGAGTGGTTTCCCAAGAAGCTATTCAAAAGGCAGTATCTTCTAAGGTTCCAGTTAAAGCAAAGGAAGTAAATGAGAAAGCATTACTCTTGGGATTTGATATTGCTAAAGATTTAAAAACAAAAAAATAGGAAAGCAAGTAATCAGAAAAATATAAATTTGTGAAAAAGGAGATTAAAAATAAAATGAAAGTTTTAGTGGTAAATAGCGGCAGTTCATCTATAAAATATCAGTTATTCGATATGACTGATGAGTCGGTACTAGCTAAAGGCTTAGTGGAGAGGATTGGAATTCCTGATTCAATTATTAACCATTATCCTTCTGGTAAAGAGCCAATTATAACCCATCAGGATATTCCTGACCATAGGGTAGGGATTAAATTAATGATGGATGCCTTACTTCATCCGGAATATGGAATAATAAAAGATGTGTTAGAAATATCGGCAGTGGGACATAGGGTGGTTCATGGAGGAGAAAAATTTTCAGGGTCTGTCTTGCTTACCGATGAAGTTATGGATGCCTTAAAAGAATGTATAGAACTTGCTCCTTTACACAACCCGCCAAATATTTTAGGGATAGAAGTTTGTAAAGAGCTAATGCCCAGGGTACCTCAAATAGGAGTATTTGATACTGCTTTTCATCAGACTATCCCGGAATGCGCTTATCTCTACGGTATTCCTTATAAATATTACAAGAAGTATAAAGTGAGAAGATATGGATTCCATGGAACTTCTCACAAATATGTAGCTCAAAAAGCAGCTGATATTTTAGAAAAACCCCTGGAAGAGCTTAAAATAATTACTTGTCACCTAGGGAACGGTTCGAGCATTACTGCAGTAAAGAACGGAATTTCAGTTGATACCAGTTTAGGATTTGGTACAGTTGCCGGTATAGTTATGGGGACTCGTTGCGGAGATGTTGACCCGGCAGTGATTCCTTTTTTAATGGACAAAGAAAAACTTTCTATAGAAGAAATCAATAAAATTATCTATAAAGAGAGCGGACTCATCGGGTTATCTGAAGGGATTTCCAGTGATAACAGAGATTTAGGGAAAAGAGCAAAACAAGGTGATGAAAGAGCGATTAGAGCATTGTCTCTCTTAGATTACGGGATAAAAAAATATATCGGAGCTTATGCGGCTGCCATGGGTGGAGTGGATGTGGTTGTCTTTACTGCTGGTATTGGAGAAAATGCATGGAAGGTAAGAAAGGGAGCTTGTGAAGGATTAGAATTTTTAGGAATAAAAATCGACCCCAAGAAAAATAACAGTAGTAACAAAGAAGTGATTATTAGTGAAGATGATTCAAAAGTAAAAGTAATGGTCATTCCAACAAATGAAGAATGGATGATTGCCAAGGATACAGCGAAAATATCTGCAAGTTTATAGTATAAATAGTATGAGGATCAGATATAGGAGGGAAAATGTACAAGATAGTTAAAAAAGAAAGATTACACGAAGTTATTTATTCGATTTGGATAGAAGCTCCCGAAGTAGCTTCCTCAATCCAACCCGGTCAATTTATCATTTTAATGATTACAGAAAAAGGAGAAAGAATCCCCTTAACTGTGGCTGATTTTGATCGAGAGAAAGGATTAATTCGCATTGTCTTTCAAATAGTGGGCAAGACCAGCGAAGAGCTTTCCATTTTAGAAGAAGGAGATAAACTATTCTCTTTTATCGGACCCTTGGGTAAAAAGACCGAGATTGAAAATTACGGAAAAGTGATAACCGTAGGCGGAGGTACCGGGATCGCCTGTATCCATCCGATTACTCGTGCCCTAAAAGAAGCCGGAAATGAAGTCATTTCTATAATTGGTGCCCGTAACAAAGAACTGATTATCATGGAAGAAGAGATTAAAAAAGCCTCCTCAGAACTGATTGTTACTACTGATGATGGTAGTTATGGACGAAAGGGCTTTGTCACTCAGGTTTTAAAAGAGCTCTTGGATAAGGATAAATCAATTAAGAAGGTCTGGACTATCGGACCACCCATTATGATGAAGGTAACCTGTGAAACTACAAAACCTTATTCAGATGATACCATAGTCAGCTTAAATAGTATGATGGTGGATGGTACAGGAATGGGGGGTGCCTGTAGAGATACCATTGGAGGAGAAACTAAATTTGTCTGTAC
>DAOUWX010000325.1 GCA_030666935.1 Atribacterota bacterium
CAATTTCCTGTTCGGGAATGCCGTTTTCTTGTAGTTCTAAATAAAAATTATCTTCTCCGAAAATATCTAAAAAATCAAGTGCCACTTCTTTTGCTTTCTTAATATTTTTCTGTAAAATGTATTGAGAAATTTCTCCTTTTAAGCAGGCTGAAAGAGCAATTAACCCATTACTATGTTCTCTTAATATTTCTTTATCAATTCTTGGTTTATAATAAAAACCTTCCAGATAAGATGAAGTAACTAACTTTATTAAATTCTTATAACCTTCATTGTTTTTAACCAGTAGTATTAAATGATGAGGGGTCTCTCTTCTCTGCGAGGATCTATCAAGCCCGCTTTGGTGGGCAACATACATTTCACAACCTATTATAGGTTTTACTCCCTGCCGAATAGCTTCTTTGTAAAATTGTATCGCTCCATACATAACCCCATGATCGGTAATAGCCAAGGCAGGCATCTTATGTTTTTTAGCTTGAGCGACTAATTCTGATATTCGGCAGGCTCCATCTAATAGACTATATTCAGTATGTACATGTAGGTGAACAAAGTTTGCGTGCCACACGATAAAAACCCCCAGCTTACATTTTGTATCGCGTATCGCGTATCGCGTATCGCGTAGGAAATAAGAATTGTAAATCAAATTATTTAATTAATTTAATAACTATATAATATCATAACTTCAAAACAAACATTTTTGTTTCTTTGTTAAACTAAAATTTATAACGAAAAACGTAAAATCACAATTAAAAATTCTTTAAGTTGTAGGGGCGGATCTATCCGTCCCGTATTATTTTGCTAATTTTTTAACAGGTTCGATGAATCGAACCCCTATAAGTTACCCATTACCAATTACTATATCTTATACGCTATATACTATCTAATAATATTCTAATTTTTTTACTATGAATTTTGCAATTTTTATTGTTCTATTTTGCGCGATACGCAATACGATACTTTATTTAAAGAACACCTGCGCCAGTTCCCACCATTTCCTATCTACCACTTTAAGCTTACTCACTGCTTCTTCCAGGGGAACACCGATAACTTCATTCCCCTGCAAACCGGCCATATAGCCATATTTTTCCTCATGAATCAGATTGACTGCAGTAACCCCTGAGCGAAGACCTAAAATTCTATCAAAGACTGTGGGTATTCCACCTCTTTGCATATGTCCGATTACAGCATGCCTTACTTCTAATCCTGTTTTTTCACAGATCAGCTTATTTAACTGACTACCTACTCCTCTTTCTCTTAAAATCATATGCCCGAACTGATCCAGTTCTTCTTTTTTCTCGGAAGTCCCCAGATCAACTCCTTCTGAGGTTATGACAAGGGCATATTTTTTTCTTGCATATACTCTCTGTAGCTGTTTACACATTTCATCGATATCTGTTTTATATTCGGGGATTAAAATCCAATCAGCTCCACAGGCTATTCCGGTGAAGAGTGCTACCCAACCGGCGTGTCTGCCCATAACTTCCAAGACCATAACCCGGTGATGAGAACGCCCGGTATCTTCCAAGGCTCGCATAGCCTCTACCGCCCTGGTTACCGAGCTGTCAAAACCGAAGGTATAGTCGGTCCCGCTAAGATCATTATCCATAGTCTTGGGAGCACCGACCAGGTTAAGATTCTCTTCTTTAAATAATTTATTAGCTACCCCCAGGGTATCTTCTCCGCCGACAGCTATAATAGCATCTAAACTATAATTTTTAATGGTCTTTAAAACCTTTTTTACCCCATCTTCTATTTTGTAGGGATTGGTTCGGGATGAACCTAGGAAAGTACCTGCCTTATCTACTAATTCCTCAACATCTATAAGATTAAGGGGAGAGATCGATCCTTCGAGTAAACCTTTCCAACCATCATGAATGCCGAATAGCTGGTAATTAAAATCTTTAGCCCGGTAGACTGCTCCCCTGATCGTCTGATTTAAGCCACAGCAGTCTCCTCCCCCGGTTAGGATACCTATCTTTTTAATCATCTTTATCACGCCTTTCCCTTACAGCCGAAGACTCTTATTCTATCCCGAATAATCTCTTTGGCCGCCTCTTTTGCCGGTCCCAATATTTTGCGGGGATCGATCTCCTGGGGGTTTACTTTTATTACCTGTCTCATCTTTTGGGTAAATTGCATCCTGATGCGGGTATCGATATTGATCTTGCATATCCCGGCGGTGATACCTTTTCTAATCTCTTTATCATCAGCCCCGGAGGCACCGTGTAAGACCAGAGGAACTCTGGTTAATTCTCTTATCTTTTCGATACGGGGGATATCCAACTTGGCGAAAGGGGTACGACAGCCGTGAATGGTCCCCACGGCAGCAGCCAGAAAATCTATCCCGGTCAGCTTGACAAACCTTAGCGCTTCAGAGGGAACTGCCATACTCTCTTTTACCTTCTCTAAGGCCACTCCCGGTTCATCACTATCACCCATCTTACCTATCTGTCCTAATTCTGCCTCTACCGGAATATCACAGGCGTGGGCCATCTCCACTACCTTTTTGGTCATCTTAACATTTTCCTC
>DAOUWX010000037.1 GCA_030666935.1 Atribacterota bacterium
GAACCATCAGGATTATAAACATCACAGGTAATTCGCGCTACATCTTTATCTTCTTCCCAAGGATTTAAGGTAAAGGTGGAGTAATCTGGTTTTAAATACATATCTGATTCCTCAATCCGTACAAAACCCTGGATAGAAGAACCATCGAACATAATCTCCCCATTAAGGGCTTTTTCCAGTTCTCTTACCGGGATTTCTACATTCTTGGGCATTCCCAAAATATCGGTAAATCTCAATCTTATAAATTTTATATTTAGCTCTTTAGCCTTATTTAAAATCATTTCTTTGGTCATTTTTTTCATTTATCTCTTCCTCCTCAAAGTATTTTTCAACACGTTTTTACAATTATACTCTTTCTCTTTTAATTTTACAAAATAGATTTTTTATTAAGAAAATACGTGTTTTTTTATTCCACAGTAACACTTTTAGCTAAATTTCTCGGTTTATCTACATCGCATCCCAACATGTCGGCAACGTGATACGCAAATAATTGTAAAGGTATAACCGATAGTATAGGATATAGTATATCTGAAGTTTTAGGGATATAAAATACTTTATCTACTATATTTATAATTTCTTTATCACCTTCTGTAGCAATGGCTAATACCATGGTATCTCGAGCTTTTACTTCCTTTATATTATTAATCACTTTGATATAAACCTTATCTTGGGGTACGATTACCACTGCCGGGAAAGTTTTATCTAAAAGAGCAATGGGGCCATGTTTCATTTCTCCTGCTGGATAACCTTCAGCGTGAACATAAGAAATCTCCTTAAGCTTTAAAGCCCCCTCTAAAGCAATGGGGTAATTAATTCCTCGCCCCAGGTAAAGAAAATTATGAAATTTATTAAACTCTTCACTTAATTTAACAATCTCTGGGTCTTTAAGTAAAATAATCTCAACCATTTGGGGAATCTTTATTAATTCGGAAATTATTTTACTAATCTCCGATGAATTAAGGGTCTCCCTAACTTGGGTAAAATAGAGAGATAGCATATAAAGGCACATTAATTGACCAACAAAAGCTTTTGAAGTAGCCACCCCTATTTCCGGACCTGCTTTAATATACATTACACTATCCGCTTCCCGACTGATGGTACTTCCCCTTACATTGGTAAGAGCCAATATATAAGAACCAGCTTCCCGGCAAGCTCTTAAAGCAGCTATGGTATCTGCAGTTTCTCCTGATTGGGATATCAGAATGGTTAAATCTTTTTTGCCCAGTAATATTTTTCTGTATCTGAATTCGGAACTATAATCCACTTCTACTGGAATACCGGTTAACTCCTCCAGAATATATTTACCTACTAAAGCTGTATAATAAGAAGACCCGCAAGCTAGAATAAATATCCTTTCTATTTCTTTAATCTTATCTGAAGGAAGAGATAGGTCGTTAAGTTCCAATGTTTTTGTAGACAAATTAATTCTACCTTCTAAATTATTACGAATAATCATGGTTTCTTGGAAAATTTCTTTTAACATAAAATGTTTATAACCGCTCTTTTCTGTCATTTCTTCGTCCCAATCAATATTTACCACTTCTTTATGTAAAATTTTTCCTTCGGAATTGATTATCTCTACTCCATCTTTAGTTATAGTAGCAATCTCTCTTTCTTCCAAAAAGATTACTCTATTGGTGTAACTAAGTAAGGCGGGGATATCAGAAGCTAAAAACATCTCTCCTTCTCCTACTCCGATAATCAAAGGGCTCCCGCAACGTGAAGCGACAATTTTTCCCGGATCACTAGTAGAAATGACTCCGATAGCGTAAGACCCTTCAATTTCTTTTATAGATTCTTTCACTGCCAAAGTTAAATCATTCTGATAATTACTTTCTATTAAATGAGGAAGAACTTCGGTATCTGTTTCAGATACAAAAATGTGCCCTTCTGAAATTAATCTTTCTCTTAATGGCATATAGTTCTCTATAATACCGTTATGTACTACCACTACCTCTGATTTGCATCCATTATGCGGATGGGCATTTAAGTTATTGGGTTTTCCGTGGGTAGCCCACCTGGTATGTCCTAATCCTATATTGCCTTCTGGGACACCTTTTTCTAATATATTTTCTAATTTAACTACCTTCCCTTTACATTTTACTATTCTAATTTTATTATCTTTAAATACAGCAACGCCTGCAGAATCGTATCCCCTGTACTCTAATTTTTTTAATCCAGACATTAAAACTTGTACTGCTTCTTTTGAACCAATATATCCAATTATTCCACACATTTTTTAATCCTTTCTTAATTTTAATATTTGTTTTTTTAAAAAAAATACCCTATTACCAATCCATTAAGAAAGATAATAGGGTTCTCCATTATTTCTACTTCTACAATAAATACCTTAATATCTAAGAACTTTTTCAAGCAATTGTATTATATATTGCTAAAACTTAAGGTTTAAAGCGAAAAACTAAAAATTATAATTCATAATTTAAAACTTTTTTCATAATTCTGATTTTTGAGTTTTAGTTTTATAATTTGAACTTTTAGCTTTGCTTTATCTTTTAAAATAACTATTTGTGCTAGAATAGAAAAACTTTTTTTATAATATGCAAGAATGGATCCATTTGGTCATAAAAACCTTTTTGTACTTGCAATTACTCGCAAGTTTTGTAGGTTTTCTAAAGATCTGACTAACCCAGGAGCATCCGCCGAATTTTCGATAAACTCCTTCCTCGTCAACTTACCTTATCAAAGACACTTAACCTTTCAGATTGAGTAAGTTCTGGCGCTTGTATTTAATTTTTTAAATTTATATTTCTTTTATCACCTCCCTTTAATCTTTCAGTCTACCAGTCTGCCGGTCTTCCAGTCACCCAATCTACTATTAATGTACACGTCAATCGTTAGTATATAGTATAGTGTATAGCTTTGGATTAGCAAGATGTTTTTCTTAATTAACTTACAGCTTAGAGTAAAAATAGTTCTGAATATTGAATTCTGTCTTTTGGCCTCTATCTTGTGCACGCGATACGATCCACGAGATATAATATACTAATATAGTTTCTCGTTTTATTACTATATACTATTCACTAACGACTATTCACTATTTATATTTCTTCCTTTTCAATCACCTCTCTTAAATCCTGAGAAATTTTCTCTAATTTATTTTTATCTTCTCCTTCTAATAATATTCTAATTAATGGTTCAGTACCAGAAGCTCGAATAAAAATTCTACCTTTTCCGTCAAGTTCCTTTTTTCTTTCTTCAATAAATTTTTTTATGCAAAGATTTTTAAAGAACCGTTCTTTATCTTTAATCTCATAATTTAAAATAATCTGAGGATATTTTTCCATTACTGAGGCTAGATTAGATAGGGATTTTTCTTCTTCCCGAAGAACCTTCATAAGTTGTAGAGAAGTTAACAATCCATCCCCGGTAGTACTATATTGCGAAAAAATAATATGGCCTGATTGTTCTCCTCCCAATACTGTCTTAACTTTCTTCATCATTTCCAATACATAACGATCACCGATATTGGTTCTAATAACTTTTCCTCCTGCTTTTTCTATAGCCCTATCAAAGCCAATATTACTCATTAAGGTAGTTACTACTGTTTTATTAGGCAACTGGGCTTTCTTAATAAGATTTAAAGCACAAATTGCCATTATTTGATCTCCATCTACAATGTTTCCCTTTTCATCTACGGCGATAACCCTATCTGCATCGCCATCATAAGAAAAACCTAAATTTGCTTTTTGCCTTAAAACTTCTTTTCTTAAAGAAGCAGGATGTACCGAACCGCAATTAAAATTTATATTAATGCCGTTGGGTTTATCATTTATAGTAAACATCTCAGCTCCTAATTTTGCAAAAACACGGGGGGCAATCATAAAAGAAGCACCATTGGCACAATCTAAAACGATTTTATATCCCCTAAGTGTGAATTTTGGAGGAAGGGTATTTTTAATGTAATCAATATATCTTTCTATTGCTCCAGCTGATTCTTTTACCCTGCCAATATTTTTCTTGGTAGGCCATTCATCCTTTGAATGATTTTCAAAATAAATTCTCTCTATCTCTTCTTCTTCTGAATCAGAAAACTTAAAACCATCCCCTCTAATATATTTAACGCCATTGTGATCGAAGGGATTATGAGAAGCAGAAATAACTATACCGCAATTGGCATGGCAAGCTCTGGTTAGGTAAGCCACTACGGGGGTGGGTACTATTCCAACTCTTAAGATATCTACACCTGCTGAACATATTCCTGCTATTAAAGCAGCTTCCAACATGTCCCCCGAAATTCGTGTATCCTTTCCGATTATTATCTTAGGATTGACTTTATCTTTGAATAAATATGCTCCGGTTCTTCCTATATGAAAAGCCACCTCAGCAGTTATAGGCTCTCTATTTGCAATCCCTCTTATCCCATCAGTTCCAAATAATTTTTTCATAAATTACCCTTTCATTAATTAACCAATTGCCCGATTTACCAGTTATTTATTCATTGATTTTAAATATAAGTTTTCAATAATTATTATACAGCTAAAAACTTAAAACGAAAAGCAAAAAACCATAATTCAAAATTACCGATCCACCAATTCTCCAATTTACCGATTCACCAATTGATTTAGTCGTTAGCATTAGGTGCAAGTTTTCGATTAACGGTCTACTTTTTACAGTTTATTGTATTTTATGTAGTTTCCACAAATCTGGTGTAAATTTTTATACTCTCTATATTTTTGCCATTTTTTTTATGAGCGTATGTAATACACCCCCTACTTCTTTCTTTCAAACTTGAAACTCGTAACTTGCAACCTGTAACTTATGTCTTTAATTGGGCAATTGGTAAATAGGTAAATTGGTTAATTTAATAACTATATACTTATTTATTAATCAACACCGTTACTTCTTCTGGTTCAGCCTTAATTAAAGAAATTCCTTCGGGAAGATCTACTTGAACTTTTACCTTCTGCTCTACCTTAAAATTATCCGTAAATTTCACAAAAGCCTTTAGGTCTTCTGCTTCTAATTTATCAATTAGAATATTTTTTCCCTCAATAGTTATGTCAACTACCTCTGGTTCTATTTCACAAGATACAAAGGGAGATAAATTCTGAGGTACTACTGAAATATTTTTTAGGATTTTCTGGATTATGGCTTCCTTAACTTGTATGGTTACCTCTATTAGCTCAACCTCATCCCCCACTATATTTAATCCTTCTTCTAGGGCAGGTGGGACTTTCACTGATAGAGTCTTTGTAATTCCGTTTACATCGATGGGAATAGTCTCTAAAAATTCAATATTACTTATTTTAGAGTAATTACCAAAAATATTTATTTCATCGGGACTAGATAATATTTCAGAAATATAATAACCAGGAGCCGGTTTCCCGATTATTTTTGGTTTTACTGATAATTGCTTTTCGGGATATCCACGATTTAAAGAAATTAATACTTCCACTATATCCGGTTCAATCTTTACTCCTTTAATTTCATTTCCGTTTACATCAACTGCTTTTATTTTTATTTTTCTGCTCAGATTTTCCTTTAATCCGGAAATATCAATAGTGCAAATTATCTGTTTTATATTTTCTAATACACTCTGAGCACCAATTATCTTAACCCTGGAAGGATTAAATTGGGGTTCGTCAGTTAAAGAATATCCTTTTTCGGGAACCCCTATTAAACTATATTCAACTTCAACCTCTTTAGTTAAAACTTTTTCAATTTCAATTTTTATTTCTGAAGGAATAATTCTAGTGATCTGTGTTTTCTTGGGTGGAGCAACTTCTACCTTTAATTTATATAAGCCTTCTTTGCTAATTTCAGAGAAATTTACTATTCCGTTTATTTGATTAGAAGAAAGGTTATTTATTATATTTTTGGGCCCTTTAATTCCTACACTTACATTTGTGGGAAACTCTTTTATCACCAAGCCTTCGCCGAGGTTAGTTTGAGTAAGAGGTATATCGATAAAATTCTCTACTGTGGGGTTCTCCCCACCTGCTATGTACAACCATAGAATAATCGCTAAAAATAAAGAGATTAATTTGATATCTATATTTTTTAAAAACCAATTTTTTAATTCTTTCATTTTTTATTATCCTCTGTCGGCCAGAAACCAAATTCAGAGATTGTCTTAGGTTGGTATAAATGGGTTAGCATCTTTTTCAATCCCTGGGGTTCCATGGGTCGGGTAATCTTTCCATCTAAGGCAATGGAAATATTTCCTGTCTCTTCTGATACTATAATTATTAAAGCGTCTGTTTGTTCACTTAACCCTAAAGCTGCTCTATGTCGTGTACCCAAAGATTTACTAATGTCCATTCTCTCGCTTAACGGTAAAATACAATTCGCCGCTGCTATCTTATTCCCTCTAATAATGACAGCCCCATCGTGTAAAGGGGAGTCGGGCATAAATATAGAATATAATAATTCAGGAGAAAATTCACTATTTAAAATAATACCGGTCTCTAAAATATCCTTTAAACCAACTTCTCTCTCCAAAACCACTAAAGCTCCTTTATGTTTACTGGAAAGCATAGGCATTACCATAACTAATCCATTTATTAGTTGTTCAATCTTTTTATCAACTTCCTTGTGTAAAAAAGAAGTATTTATAAAAAATCCTCTTTTCCCCATCTTTAATAATCCTCTTCTTATTTCTGGTTGAAATATTATGGGTAGGGCTACAACCATCATGGCCATGGCTCCTTTTAGAAGCCAATTGATAGTTCTAAGGCCAAGCTGATCAGCAATAAAAGAAACAATAAAAAGTACAACTAATCCTTTGATTAATTGTACTGCCGGAGTATCTTTGATTAAGAGAATTATATGATAGGAAATAAAAGCAATGATTAATATGTCTATAACATCTAAAATGCTGAAAGAGATTGGCACTTGATTCTCCTTTGTAAATTAGTCGTTAGTATTCAGTTAGCCGGTTACCCAGTTTACCAGTTGGCTAGTTAATTTGGTTTTCAGTTAATATTTAGTTGCAACACAGAGTGACGTGATGAATTAAAAAGATAAAATATTTTTCTTATTATAATTATAAAATTATTTTGTTCGGTAATCAAATTTTATATTAGTATCGGGTATATAGTTACCCGGTTACCCCGTTTTTCAGTTAACCAGTTAATTCTAATCCTTAATTTCAAATACAAGTTCTCAGCCGAATAAAAAAATTAATTGATACAGTTAATCAAAAAAATTTTAATTCTTAAACCGGGTAACCGGGCACTGGCTAACTGACTAACCATCTTAACGAGATACGAGATACGGATATAGTTTTGCGCTTCTCGTTATTCGCTACATACTATACGCTAAACGCTGCCCGCTATACGCTACTATTACCTAACGACTAGTCTAATTATATTTATAAGAGTAAAGCTAAGACGCCTTTTTGAGCATGTAATCTATTTTCTGCCTGGTCAATTACTACAGAATGAGGGCCATCTACAACTTCATCAGTTATCTCTTCTCCACGATGAGCCGGCAGGCAATGTAATATTATTACATCATCTTTTGCTCTATTTACTAAATCTTGATTTATTTGATAAGGCTTAAATGCATCTTTTCTAACTTCACTCTCTTTTTCAAATCCCATGCTAGTCCAAACATCTGTATAGATAGCATCAGCTCCATCTACAGCTTCTTTCGGATCGTGGATAATTTCTATTCTGCTACCTATTTTTTTAGCATCTTCTTTAGCCAGATTTACAATCTCTTCCTTCGGCTCGTAACCAGGAGGGGTGGCTAAAACAATGTCCATCCCTACCTTAACCACTCCAAATAATAAGGAATGTGCCACATTATTACCATCACCAATATAAACTAATTTGAGATTAGACAATCTACCCTTCTTTTCTTTAATAGTTAACAGATCACCTAAAACTTGACAGGGATGCAAAAGTTCAGATAATCCGTTGATAACCGGAACTGATGAATACTTGGCTAATTCTAACATTATTTCATGACTGAAAGTTCGGGCCATAATTCCGCTTACATAACGAGATAAAACTCGTGCAATATCTTTCGTTGCTTCTCTTTCTCCTAATTTTATATCACCGGGACCTAAGTAAATTGCTTGCCCGCCTAATTGAATCATTCCTGTTTCAAAAGATACCCTGGTCCTCAAAGAAGGTTTTTGAAAAATCATTCCCAAAACTTTTCCCTTTAAAAGAGGTTGCTCTTCATGAGAATAGTGCCTCAATTTTATAATCTCAGCAGTTTCTAGTATCTGAGTAACCTCTTCCCTGCTCAAATCATTAATGGATACTAAATTTTTTCCTTTCATGTCTATAGCCATTATTTTTTCTCCTTCTTTTTATAGAAATATTTTTTTACGTATTTTGAAGTGGTGGCAGAAAGTAAGGCGGGATAATTTAATCTAAATTTTACTTCGTCACTAACTTTTACTTCTTCTTTAAAATCAGTAATATCAACAATTAAATGGTCACTACTTGCACCTACTATTTTTATTCCTTCTTTCAGAGGAATTAAACTATTGAGATAAATGTCCTGCTTTCCTATTGCTAAAATGGCTCTTTTTCTTATTCCTAAATCCCGAAAAACAGGTATCTCCCCAAAAGCATCTCGACCAATCTCCCCTTGGGGTAAAGACAGCTTCTCTTGTACTTCTATAACTTCTGCAGTTAAAATAAAAGTATCCTGGTAAGTGCCTGCTAAATTACGCAATCTTACATCATCCTGGCCAAGCAGAATGCCTACTCCTATCCTTAACTGATTTATTCTATCAGGAATAATGTCATCTTCAACTAATTTTAAAACACTGGTACTGCCCCCTGAAATTACTTCCAAATTTATATGAAAATTATTTTCAATTTCTTCTGTTAATTCAACCAGTTTGGTTAGGTTTTTCCGAGTAGGCATTACTCCGCTGATACAGCAAAAATTTGCACCAATGCCTATTAATTTTACTCCTGGTAATCTTCTAATTTCGCCTACCATTTGCAAAGCATCATCTGGCATAATTCCTTCCCTTAAGTCCCCTAAGTCTATCATCATAATTATTTTATGGACAGTTTTTCTCTTTAAAGCTTCCTGTGATAATGATTTAATTACCGAAATTTCTGAGTTTAAACTTATGTCTGCCCAATCTAAAACTCTATCCACTTCGCTTAACATAGGAATCCTTATTAACATCGTCTCTACTTTAAGTTCAGATTTTTTTAATCCTTTGAGATTCTCAATTCGAGAATCGCCTAAAATATTTATCCCCCCGTCTATCATGGCTTGACCTACTTCTGTAATAGCACAACATCCTTTAGTTATTCCTACTACTCCGATCCCGTGTTTTAAACAAAGGGCTTTAATGTTATTAGAATTATTTTTTATCTTATCCAAATAAATATCTAATCGAGGATTTCTTTTCATTGTTCCTTTCCTTAAAAAGGGGTAATAATTATAAAAGTTAAATTAGTCGTTAGTACTAAATACAAAATGCAAGGTGCGAGATGCAAGCTAATTAGTTACCCAGTTATCCAGTTTACCAGTTATCCAGTTGAATTAGTCACATATGAAATGCAAAACCATTCTGTCTTTTGTATTCTTCTTCTCTTTCTCCATCACGGCAACGCCGTGATGCTACACGCTATTTTTACTATACCGATACTACATACTTTTATATTGATTAGGTTTCTTTTTCTTATTTTCTCAACTAGCTAACCGGTAAACTGGCTAACCGGCTAACGGTCTTACCGATATACGATTCACAAGATACGAGATACAAATTAAGGTTTACGGAAAAAGATATTCCTATACAATTAAATTAAACCAAGAATAAAGTTTGTATAATTTTCAGATAAAAAACTAAAAAAAAAGAGAAAGGCGCCTTACTACTTGGCTAACCTCTCTCTTTTCAATGACGTAAAAATAATTATCTCTTAGAAAATTGGAATCTGGCTCGAGCGCCTTTTTGACCATATTTTTTTCTTTCTTTCATCCTTGCATCCCGAGTTAATAAACCTTCTTTCTTTAAGATTGAGCGCAAAGTAGGATCATATTGCAGAAGGGCTCTAGCAATTCCATGTTGTAGTGCCCCTGCCTGGCCAGTAATGCCCCCTCCTTCTACTTTAGCAAAAACGTCTAATTCATTCTTTTTGTTTACCAATTCTAAAGGCTTCTCTACTGCGGTCGATAAAGATTCTCGTCCAAAATAATTATCCAATGTTCTTCTGTTAATTTTTATACTACCTTTGCCAGGGACTAACCAAACTCTGGCAATTGAGGATTTTCTTCTTCCGGTACCATAACTTTTTGTTTGTGACAAGTATTTAACCTCCTTCTTCCTGCTTAGTTAATTTTTTCTATTTTTTGAGCTTGATGGGGGTGTTCATTCCCCTTGTAAATCTTTAACTTTTTAATCATTGCTCTACCTAATTTTGTATGAGGAATCATGCCTTGGACTGCTTTTTTCACCACTAATTCCGGTTTTTTCTTTAATAATGTTTCCAGAATAACACTTTTTAAGCCTCCTGGATAAGAGGTATGATATCTGTATATTTTCCCTTTGAGTTTATTCCCGGTTACTTTTATCTTTTCAGCATTTATAACTACTACATAGTCACCTAGATCCATAGATGGTGTATAGGTTGTTTTATTCTTTCCTCTTAATATTGTAGCTATCTGGGTAGCTAATCTTCCCAATATTTTTCCTTCTGCATCAATTAAATACCATTTTCTGTCAATATCTTCCGCTTTTGCACTGTAGGTTTTCACTTTGTTCCTCCCTGCCTAATAATTTCATAGGTAATTTTTCTTTAAAAAATAAAATAATTATCGATTCACCTTAAAACACTATTCTTTTATTATAAAATAACATAATAAATTGTAATATAATCAAGTCCTGATGTCAAGCTAAATTAGTATATAGTATATAGTAAATAAAATACAGTAATAAGTAATGTGTAATTAGTAATAAGTTGCAGGTTTCAGGTTTCGAGTTACAAGTTACAAATTTATAGAAAGCCCAAAGCGTATCGTCATACACCCTTTTTTTATAGACAGGTGAGACGCCTGTCTTACGGGAAGGCTGGGGGATGTTCGCATCTTTAGCATTCGTATTTTTTCCCGCAATTGTTTTCCCTGCGCATATACGCTACCTGCTATACGCTATACGCTAATTAAATACTAACGACTATTCACTATTCACTAACTACTAATTAAACTGGCTAACTAATATAATTGGTAAATTAGTTAATCGATCAATCGGTCAATTAATAATTTACTTTCATTAAAAATAGTCCCTTGGCAGGGACAGTTTTGCCTGCCATTTTTCTATTTTTAGCTTCTAATATCTTCTTTATCTCTAAATAATTTATATTCCCCTTGCCTACTTCCAAGAGAGTACCAACGATGGTACGAACCATTTTATATAAAAAAGCATTAGCCTCAATATGAAAACAAAATATATCTCCTTTCCTGGTTATATTTATATCTTTAATGTTTCTTCCCCAGTTTATAATCTTGCTTCCCGAACAGGCAAAAGAGCTAAAATCATGTTCGCCTTGTAAAAATTCACTTGCTTTTTTCATTTCTTTTAAATTTATTTTATCGTAAACGCAATATACATAATTTCTTAGAAAAATAGGCAGGTAGTTATTAGTCAGATTAGAATTCAAAACATAATAATGATAAATTTTACTAACTGCATTATAGCGGGCATGAAAATTATCATCTACCCTTTCTGCTTTTTTAATCCTGATATCTAAGGGTAGCATTCGGTTTAGAATAAAAGGTAATTCCACCAAAGGAATAGAGCTGTTAGTTTTAAAATTCGCTACTTGTCCTAAGGCATGCCCTCCTGCGTCAGTCCTTCCAGAACCGTTAAGCATTATTTTTTCTTGGGTAATCTGGGATATCTTTTCTTCCAAAATTCCCTGTATGCTTAAAAAACTTTTTTGTCTTTGCCAGCCATAATATTTAGTTCCTTCATATTCTATGGTAAGCTTTATGTTACTCATAATTCAAAATTCCTAATTTATAAAATCTATCAGTCTGCCAGTTAACCAGTCTACCAGTCAATCTAGTTGCTAGTTTTTAGTTTTTAGTTGTTGGTTTTTAGATAAAAAAATCAGTTTACAGTTTTCGGTTTTCAGTATAAATAATCCCTGTTAATCGTCTCTTTGCTTCCTGTCTGCTAATTTGCAACTTGAAACTCGCAACTTGTTACCTATTATGCATTACTCATTTCTGTATTCTTCTTCTTTCTTGACTCTATACTACCCGCTAAACGCTCCACGCTTCTTTCTTCACGATATACGATATACTGCTCTTAAAACATTGCACTCACCGTAACAGTGATAACAACAGTTAGAGCAAAGATTAAAATATCAGTTTTTTTGATCTTTAATTCTCTATAATGAGTCCTCCCCTCTCCCCCTCTATAGCATTTAGCTTCCATAGCAATTGCTAA
>DAOUWX010000189.1 GCA_030666935.1 Atribacterota bacterium
AAAACTTTAAACCATTAACTAAAGACCAGTTTTATATCTTGTATCTTTTTAAACTGTAAACCAAAAACCGATAACTGAAAACTATCTTCTCATCTTGCATCTTGAATTTTATCTTTTCCTAACTATATACTTGATACTCGATACTATATACTACTTTCATAGACAAGCGTCTCGCGTGTCTATGAAAGTTTTTTTCCCATCGCTATGCTTAATCTGGCAAATTCTTCTAGAGTTAGGGTTTCTCCCCTGCAGTTCCTATCAATACTTGTTTCAGCTAAAATATTCTCTATTTCCGTTTTAGCGATCACTTCCTTAAAATAGTTAGATAAAGAATTGATCAATCTTTTTCTCCTCTGTTGAAAAGAAGCTCGAATAATATTAAAAAACAGTTTTTCGTTACCTACTTGCACTTGCGGCTTTTTATAAATATCCAATTTTATTATCATCGAACTCACTTTAGGCTGGGGGTAAAATACCGTAGAAGGGACAATATGTACTTTTTGGGGTTTAGAGTAGTATTGGGCAACAAGGGATAATATACCATAGTTTTTTTCCCCTGCTTTAGCCATCAATCTCTCCCCTACTTCTTTCTGGACCAGAAATACGGCTAATTTTAAATATCGATTACATTCAAGAATCTGGCTTATTAAGGATATGGAGATGTAGTAAGGAAGATTGCCCACTATTTTTTCGATTTTTTCATCTTTTGTTCTTTTCTGCTTAAAAAAATCAAGCAGATCAAAATTCATAATATCTTCAAAAATAATCTCTAAATTATTAAAAGGGGAAAGGCTTTCTTTTAAAAGAAGGGTTAATTTTTTATCTTTCTCTACAGATATAACCTGTTTGACCAAGGGGGCTAATGCAGAAGTTAGAGTTCCAATACCTGTACCAATTTCTAAAATGCAATCCTTTTTATACAATTTTAATGAATTAACAATTATTTGTAAGGTGTTTTGATCTATTAAAAAATTCTGACCTAACCTTTTTTTGCACTTAAAATCGTATTTAGTGAGAAGTCTGGTAACTTCTGTCGGGGAAGTCAATTTAGGGTTATTCATCAGATTGCTTGCCTTTTTAGTCGATAGTGAATAATTGTTAGCAAACTAGTTGTTAGTCGTTAGTATTTAGTCGTTAGCTAAGAAGATACAAGAAATAAATGCAAAGTAGTCAACTGGACCTCCTTGCTTTTCTTTCTTCTATCTTCACTAAATACTATATACCATATACTATATACTAATTTGGAGCCGGCGATCTGAGTTGAACAGACAACCTACGGATTACGATTCCGTTGCTCTTCCAATTGAGCTACGCCGGCATCATATCCCTTAAAAAAATGGTAGGCGGAACAGGACTTGAACCTGTGACCCCCTACATGTGAAGCAGGTGCTCTGCCAACTGAGCTATCCGCCCATTTTTTAATAAATAATTGGTGCCCCCAAGGGGATTTGAACCCCTGTCGCCGCCGTGAAAGGGCGGTGTCCTGTCCCCTAGACGATGGGGGCATTTTCGATGGGCCGTGCAGGTTTCGAACCTGCGACCCTCTGATTAAGAGTCAGATGCTCTACCAACTGAGCTAACGGCCCTAAAAATATTTAAAATTAAAAAATTTTCGCCTTTAAATGTTACTATATTTTTTACTACCTGTCAATAAAAATTAGTCGTTAGTGAATAGTCGTTAGTATTAAATATAGGTTGTAAGTTACAAGATGCAAGTTAATACAATTGGCTAACAAATTAATTGACCGATTAACCAATTGGCCAATTAAATCAGTCGTTAATCAGTTATTAATATAGAAAATTATTAGCCTATAACTATTTAATACTCACTATCCTCTTCAGGAATTCGGGTTAAATTTTCAAATTTTGCATATTCCTTTATAAAGGCTAAATCTATTTGACCTGTAGGACCATTTCTCTGTTTGCTAATAATTACCTCAGCAATGCCCTTCCTGTCTGTTTTTGGCTTATAATATTCCTCTCGGTATAAAAAAACAACTAAATCAGCATCCTGCTCAATTGCCCCACTCTCTCTTAAATCAGAAAGACGTGGTTTTCTTTCAGTTCTTTGTTCCACCGCTCTGGATAATTGGGAAACTGCTATTATCGGAACATTTAATTCTCTCGCTAAACCTTTAAGAGAACGAGAAATTTCTGAAATCTCTTGCTGCCTATTTTCTACTCTACCAGCACTTGCAATAAGCTGCAAATAATCTATTATTACTAAACCAAGATTATGTTGGGCTTTCAACCTTCTGGCTTTAGCTTTAATTTCTAAACAAGTAATCCCAGCTGTATCATCAATAAAAATAGGGGCGGAAGACAGTCGACCTGCTGCCATAGAAAGTGTAGGCCAATCTGATTCTGCTAATCGCCCTTTTCTCAAATTATGGGCATCAACCCGAGCCTCTGAACAAAGCATCCTTTGAACTAATTGAGATTTTGACATTTCTAAACTAAAAAGAGCTACCGGTATATTTTTAGAGACCGCGATATACTGGGCAATACTCATACAAAAAGCTGTTTTGCCCATTCCGGGTCTACCGGCAATAACAATAAGCTCGGAGGGTTGAAACCCGGTAGTAATATCATCAAATTCATCAAATCCACTGGGAACCCCGGTAATAAATTCATCTCTATGATATAGATCTTCAATCTTCTCAAAACTATCTTGAAGTATCTCTTTGATAGGGATAAAAGACTGCCCTAAATTTCTCTCTGAAACCTCAAAAACCAAATGTTCTGCTTTGTCCAACAAAATTTTAGCATCTTCTTTTTCTTCGTAACCCATAGAAATAATTTTGGTAGCATTATTAATTAAATTACGCAAAATAGATTTTTCTTCAATAATTTTGACGTAGTACTCTATATTTGCCGCAGTAGGAACACTATTAATTAGATTAGTTAGGTAGGTAACTCCCCCAATCTCTTCTAATAAATTTATCCTATTTAATTCCTCGGTTAAAGTGACTAAATCAACAGCTCTACTCTTTTCAAATAGCTCAAGAACGCACTTAAAAATAATCTGGTGAGCTTTTTTATAAAAATCTTCAGGTCTTAAAATATCCACACTGTGCAAAATAGCATCTTCCTGAAGCAACATTGAACCTAAAGCAGCCTGTTCTGCACTAATATTTTGAGGAGGATTCCTGCCTAATTCCATCTTTTAACTCCAAATTAAACTAGTCATTAGATTCTGGTTAACCAGTTACCCAGTTTGCCGGTTATCCAGTTAATATGAATTAGCCAATTAACCAATTCTCCAATTAACTTAGTCGATAGCTTTTAATACAGGTTGTCAGTTAACAGTTTTCAATTTTTGGATAAAAGAGTCATACCCTGATAAATTAAAAGTTTTATAATGCCATTATAGACAGGCGAGACGCCTGTCCTGCGGGTTTATCTTATATCTTATAACTGGTCAGCCGGGTAACCGGTAAACTATCTTAACGCAATACTATATACCAAATACTAAATTATTCTTTTTTCGTATCCTCTGTTTTCTGATCAGGTGCGGAATCAGAAATTAAATTAACATTAATTTGAGGAGTTACATCTTTATATAAGTTAATTGGTACAATATGAACACCCAATTTTTTTAAGGATTCTTTTAAATTTAGTTTCTTTTTATCTAATTCAATTCCATGTTCCTTTAATAGAGTCTCAACGATATCTTTGCTGGTTACAGAACCGAAAAGCTTTCCCTCTTCCCCAGCTTTAACTTTAATTTCCAGGGAGATATTATTAATTTTTTCTGCTAACTCCTTAACTTCCTTTAACTCTCCCTCTCTTTGTTCTGCTTCTTGTTTCTTTAAATATTCTATTTGTTTAAAATTACCTGTGGTAAAAGAAATTGCTTTACCTTGAGGAATTAAAAAATTACGGGCAAAGCCATCACTTACTTCAACTACATCTCCTACTTGCCCAATTTTTTCCATATTTTGTTTCAAAATTATTTTCATATTCTAAGCCTCCCTACTCTATTCTCTATTTATTATAAATTCTTCCATCATTTTTAGCAACATTTATTAATTACACTAATTTACCAATTGACCGAATAGATTAGTTAGCCAGTTACCCTGTTCGCCGGTTAACTTGTTAATATTAATTAACCGATTGACCAATTCTCCCATTTACCCATTATTTTCAATCCTTGAGTCTAACGGTCCCCCGGTCAATGTAGCACGCGATACACCCTCACTTCTTTTTCTAAACTCACAACTTGTAACCTGTATTTTAACTGGTAAACTGGTTAACCGGATAACTGGATAACAAATACTCTATCAGCTAACCTCTATACGCTTTACGCTAATACATTGAATACTATTCACTATTCACT
>DAOUWX010000374.1 GCA_030666935.1 Atribacterota bacterium
CCTCTGCTGGTTTAAGAGAAAGTCATCCCCATGACATAATTATTACCAAAGAAGCTCCTAATTACGGGATAGAATAATGAAGGATAGTTAATTTATTTTGGAGAATGGATTTATGGATAATGAAGAATATAAAATTAATTTTGAGAAAGCCGAAGGTTATTTAAAAAAAGGTAATTTCAATCAAGCCATCAGAGGGTTTGAAACGGTTTTAAAAAAATGGCCGGATGATCCCAAATGTTATAACAAATTAGGAGTGTGTTATGCAAGCTTAAGAGATTTTATTAAAGCCAAATCGTATCTTAAAAAAGCCTTAGCTTTAGATCTAAAATATCCTGAACCTTATAATAATTTAGGAAATATTTGCCTGGAAGAAAAAGAATACGAAAAGTCAATAGAGTTATATAAAAAAGCCTTAGAGTTAAATCCTGATTATGCCGCTGCTCACAGTAATTTGGGTTTAGCCTATAAAAGAACAAAAAAAATTAATGAAGCTGTAAAACATTTTAAAATGGCTGCTGAAATTGATAGGAAAGCCCCTATATCAGAAATCAAGAAAATTAGGATGAAAGCAAAAACCAAAAACAATATTATTATCTTTATATTAATTTTAGCAGGTTTGATTATTTTATGGTTTTTACTGAAAAAATTAAATTAGTCGTTAGCGAATAGTTGTTAGCATTAGATACAAATCACAAGATACAGGTTGCAAGATGCAAGTTTACCCGGTTACCTATCTTTGAGAGATACGATTCACGAGATACAAATTAGGGCTTGCAGAAAAAGGGAATTCCTATACAATAAATTACCGATTCGAGTAATATTTAATTTATATATCATGAAAGTAGGTGGAAGTAAATTTGGTAGAGACTAATACGTATTTAATCAAAGCAAAACAGATACACCAGAAGACGATAGTATTTGATGGGCATTGCGATACTATTTTAGAGGTTATGAACCATAAAAGAACCTTAGAAAAAAAATCAACTACCGGTCATCTGGATATCCCCAGAATGAAAGAGGGAGGGATTGATGTCCAGTTTTTTGCTGTTTTTATAGAGGACATTTATAAACCGGATAGGTCATTAAAAAGAACTTTACAACTAATTGATTGTTTTTATAGAGAATTAGAGAATAACCAGGATGATATATCATTAGTTACTAATTATAATCAGATAAAGGAGGTAAATAAAGCAGGGAAGATTGCCGCTATCCTTTCCATCGAAGGGGGAGAGGCCTTAGAAGGTGATTTAGGAGTATTGAGAGTATTGTATAAATTAGGAGTCAGACTCTTAACTCTTACCTGGAATCAAAGAAATCAAATTGCTGACGGAATTGGTGAGTCCCGAACTTGCAGTGGTTTAACTGAGTTCGGCTTAAAAGTAATAGATGAGATGAATGACCTGGGGATGTTGATTGACGTGTCTCACCTTTCAGAGACTGGTTTTTGGGATGTGATTAAAGGAAGTAAGGCTCCCATTGTTGCTTCTCATTCTAATTGTTATGCTTTATGTCCCCATCTTCGAAATTTAAAAGACGAGCAAATTAAAGCTTTAACTGATAAAGGTGGAGTAATAGGGATAACCTTTGTACCTAATTTTTTAACTCAAGAAAAAAGAAAAACTACTGTAAAAGATGTGGTAAAACATATTGATTATTTGGTAGAAAAAGTGGGAGTAGATTATGTAGGATTAGGCTCTGATTTTGATGGCACAGATGGTCTTCCTTTGGGTTTAGAGGGAGTTGATAAAATTCCCAATATCACTGAGGAATTACTTGACCGAGGTTACAAAGAGAGAGAAATTGAAAAAATATTAGGCGGTAATTTCTTAAGAGTGTTTAAAGAAGTGGTAGGATAATCACATTATTCTAATTTTAAAGTAGAGGGAGTATTTATGAAGTATTTAAGATTTTTACAAAATGGAAATATAAGATACGGATTACTGGAAAAAGATAATATAATTAGAGAAGTAGTTGGTGATATTTTTAATAATCAAAAAAATACAGAAAATGTATATTCTTTACCAG
>DAOUWX010000376.1 GCA_030666935.1 Atribacterota bacterium
AGCCTTTTCCGGGTCATTTATCGCCCCTTCTTTTAAGGTTTCTACAAATCCCTGAATGGAGGTAAGGGGAGTACGCAGTTCATGGGAAACATTGGCTACAAATTCCGATCGCATTTTCTCTAATTTTTTAATTTCGGTTATATCATTTAAAACTACTACCGCTCCCCAGACTTTATTCTTTTCGGTTAGAGGATTAGCTGAGGCATGGAATATTTTTTCTTGAGGAGAAAATAAGGTTATTTCCCGAGTCAAGGCCTGCCCTTTTTGTAGAGTTTCTTTTAAAAGTTCGTTTAATTGGTTATTTCTTATTATCTCCCAGTGGAATTTTTCTAAAACCCTATCGGAAGAGCAATCAATCATATTTTTTAAGGCATGATTAAAAAGTATAATCCTGCCTTCTTTATCTATGGCTACTATCCCTTCAATAACACTGGAGAGTACTACCTTCATCTTATCTTTATCTTCACTGATAATCCTTATTTTATTCTCTAATTCCTCTGACATTAGATTTAAACTATCGGCAAGCTGACCTATCTCATCCTGGTTGAGAATCTTAAGTTTTTTACTAAAATCTCCCTTAGATATCTTTTGTGAAACTTTGGTCATTTCTTGCAAGGGCCTGGTAATGGTCAAAGAGATTATTAAGCTAATTATAGAAGCGATAACTAAGGCAATTGCGGTGGCTAAAATAATTATTTTATGAAGATTACTAATATTCTTATTCACTTCTGTTAGAGGAAGGGCGAGTCGAGCTATGCCAAGAGTCTGATTATTTTTAATAATAGGAATGGCAAGGTATAACATATCTATTTCTAAAGTGGAACTGTAACGGATACTTTTTCCGGTTTTGCCCTGCAGGGCTTCTTTGATCTCAGGCCTATCAGAGTGGTTTTCCATTAATGCGGGGTCTTTCTCTGAATCGCCTAAAATTATTCCATTTATATCGATTATAGTAATTCTTATTTCTAACTCTTTGCCCAAATCTTTAGTTTTTAATTTAATCTGAGATAGATTATTTGTAGTTAGGTCGTCCTTGAGGATGTTTACAACCAAAATAGCATTGGATTTGAGATTAGAGGAGAGATGGTTAATATAGAAATTACGTAAAGAGATAATTGCCAATATTCCCGTAAAGGTTATACAAATAATGATTATAATTATATAGGTAAAAAATAATTTCCAACTGATTTTTTTTATCATACTTCCTCTTTAAACCTGTATCCTACCCCTCTAATGGTAATTATATAATCACTGGCAGTCAGTAACTTCTGACGCAGTCTTCTAATGTGGACATCTACCGCCCTATCCACGATGAAGCTATCTTCTGACCAAACTTGATTAAGCAGCTGCTCACGGGTGAAGACTCTCCCTGGATGGGAAGCTAAAAATTTTAATAATTTAAATTCGGTAGAGGTTAGATTTAAGGGTTGGTCTTTTAGAACAACCTGATGTTTGGTTGAATCAATAACCAGGTCTTTAAATTTAATAATGTCTTTTCCTTTTAAGAGAGGGAAAATATTATTTTTTGTCCTACGGAGTACAGCTTTTATTCGGGCTAGTAATTCTCTTACCTTAAAGGGTTTAATGATATAATCATCAGCTCCTAATTCTAAACCCAATACTATATCGGTTTCTTCTCCCTTGGCAGTAAGCATAATGATGGGGATGTGAGAGGTTTGGGGATTGCTTTTTAGGAACTTACAAACATCTAAGCCATCTATCTCCGGAAGCATTAAATCGAGGAGAATTAAATTCGGAAGTTCAGTTTTAACATTTTCCAAGCACTGTTCTCCACTGAAGACAGCACTTATTTTATATCCTTCTTTTTCCAAATTATATTGAAGAAGCTCAACTATATCTTTTTCATCATCTACCACTAATATCTTTTCTTTACTCATGAAAATTCCCTCAAGAGCCTAAAATAATTTCTGGGTTAACAGCATCGAGTTTTAAATAGTATAAACAATTAAAAAAAATAAAGCAAAATATTGTTAAAAGTGTCTGTGTCTTAT
>DAOUWX010000382.1 GCA_030666935.1 Atribacterota bacterium
CCAGGTAAGAACTATTTATATCTTTTGAAATCGCCTGCTGTACTACATTAATTCCTTCAGTCGCTCCTTCTTGATTCGCATGGGAATTTGCCGGGGAAAGTCATAGGCCGGAGTTCCCTTTTCTCTGGAAAAAACAAAAGCTCCCAACCTTTCAAATCGAAATTCTTTCACAAAATTCAATAATTCTTCAAAATCCTTATCAGTTTCACCCGGAAATCCCACTATAAAAGTAGTACGCAAAGTTAAATTCGAAATTCTATCTCTTAATTTATTAATTAATAAAATAACATTTCTTTTTTTTATCGGCCTATTCATTCTTTTTAGTATTTTATCACTTATATGCTGTAAAGGTAAATCCAGATAGGGACATATTTTAGGATAATGGGCTATTACTTCAATTAATTCATCATTATAGTGAACAGGATGGGTGTATAAAAGTCTTATCCATTTTAAATTATTTAATTTAAGAAGAGAAAGTTTTTTTAACAATTCAGCTAACTTATATTCTCCATAGAGGTCGATTCCGTATAAAGTTGTATCTTGACCGATTAATATTATCTCGGAAAGATTCTGCTTTTCGGAGAGCATTTTTACTTCTTCAATTATATCTTCCATCTTTCTACTGCGATAAGTTCCCCTGAGTTTTGGTATCAGGCAATAAAAACAATTATTTTGACAGCCTTCGGAGATTTTAATATAGACATAATGTTTAGGGGTTAAAATAGTTCTGGGGGTATTATGGTTATAAAGAAATTTAGGTTCAGGACCTACTTTATAGATTTGCTCACCTTGTAAAACACTTTTTATTACATTATCAATATCTAATAAATCTCCCACTCCTAAAAAAGCATCGACTTCAGGAAGTTCCTGATCAAGATTATTATCTTTATATCTCTGGGGAAGGCATCCGGTTACTACAATATGTTTTATCTTTCCCTCTTCTTTTAACTTTACCAGATTAAGAATTTCTTCAATGGATTCTTCTACAGCATCTCTTATAAAACTGCAGGTATTTATAATCACAATATCTGAATTATCAATCTTCTCACTTATTTGGTATCCTTTTTCTCTTAGCTTCCCACAAATAACTTCAGTATCGACAAAGTTTTTAGGACAACCTAAAGATTTAATTCCAATTCGCATAATATATAATGTTGTTTCCTTTCATAATATAACGTATATTAAACAGCGTTTATTGTATAGGTAAATTATTTCTCGAAGTTAAAATTTAAAGCTAAAAACGCAAAACCATAATTTAAAATTCAAAACTTATTTTTCCCTTTGAGAGTTAATATGCTTGAACCTAATATTTTTGCTAATTCTTTAGTTTCATTTAAAAGATACTCTATCTGGTTATTATTTATTTTTTTAGCGTCTTTTAGTAAGTTAAGCCAGTATACACTTTCATTGGCAGATTTAAGAGAATAATTAAAATACTTAGTGAAATCTTTTTAGAACTAGAGGCTTGAGCTTCAACGATATTTGCCCCGATAGATGTAGCTGATCTTAATAGTAGTTTAGAAATAATTTGAGCAGAGGTATCCTTTGGTAAATTATCTAAAAATTCTATCATTTTAATAGAATATTGATATGTTCTGTCTTTTAACTTCATTTTATATTTTGAGTTTTCATTTTCCATTTTATAAATTACCCTTCCATAAATAGCAATATTTTTTTAATTTTAAGTTTTGAGTTTTAGCTCTACGTCTTTTAACTTTTAACTTATTTTTTTCTCATTTTCTTCCCGCATCTAAACTTTATATGCTATAAGACATTACCCACACTTGTTTCCCGCATACCTAAATTTTTAATTTTGAATTATGGTTTTACGTTTTTAGTTTTTAGCTTTTAGCTATATTACATTATCTAAAAAACCTGTACTTCTGTTTATTCTCTATATTAATTGCTTTTACGTGTCCTTCTACAACTTCAGGTGGGCTGCCCTTAACCAAAGCAATTAA
>DAOUWX010000021.1 GCA_030666935.1 Atribacterota bacterium
AATAAGATGGTTCCCACAAAGCCTAACTCTTCTCCCACTACAGAAAATATGAAATCAGTGTGTTGAGCTGGTAAAAAATTTAACTGACTTTGTAGACCACTAAAGATTCCATTTCCTAAGAAACCTCCTGAACCGATGGCAATCCTAGACTGGATAACATTATAGCCGCCCCCTAAAGGATCCAGGTTAGGATTTAAAAATAAAATTAATCTATTTTTCTGATAATCTTTTAAAAAAGTCCACAAAACCGGAATAGAAGATAGGGCCGCTAAAAAAGTAAAAATTAAAAATTTTATCTTAACCCCTGCCACAAACAACATTATTATAAGAATAGCTAAATATACTAAAGAAGTGCCCAAATCTGGCTGCATAAACACCAACAAAATTAATAACCCGGTGTAAGCAAACGGTAGTAAATAATAGAAAAAATTATCCAATTTTGGTTTGTTTTTAGATAAAAAATCCGCTAAAAACACTATTAAAGCGATTTTAGCAAACTCGGAGGGTTGAAAGTCAAAAGGTCCTATAGCCAGCCAGCGCCTTGCTCCATAAGTTGATCTACCGGCAAATATGACCATTATCAGTAAAACAATAGCCCCAAAATAGATTACTTTAGAATATCTTTCCAAGTTATGATAATCGACAAAAATTATTATAGTTAAAAACATAAATCCTAACAACGCCCATAATGATTGCCTCTTTACAAAAAAATAAGGATCGCTTCCCGTTGTAGCTGCCAAACGTGTTGAACTGTATAATACTAAAAGTCCGTAAAAACAGAGAAACACTACGGCAAAAAGAAGAGTAAAATCTAAATTTTCAGTTAATCTATCTAATTTTTCCTTCAACTTTCATCCTCCAAAATTAGGATCCCAGCATAAAACTTCATCAAAAGTTTCCCAAAGGTGCCAGGCACCTTTGGGAAACTTTTTTTAATTTTTAATATTAAAATATTTTTCCAGCATTGCACGGGCTATGGGAGCGGCTGCTTCTCCCCCTTCTCCTCCATTTTCTAAAAAAATGGTGATGCAAATTTCCGGGTCTTCATACGGTGCAAACCCGATAAACCAGGCGTGAGTTTCCCCCTGAGGATTTTGAGCGGTCCCGGTCTTCCCGGCTACCGTTAATTCTTCAATATTTGCTCTCCAACCCGTCCCTTTTAATATAGTCTGCCTTAATCCTTCTTTAATGATTTTAAATGTATCCGAAGAAAAGTCTACTTTTTTATAAATTTCCGGTTTAATTTCTTTTACTGTGTTGCCGTCGGTAGAAATTATCTTTTTTACTAAATGCAACTTGTAAACTTCTCCTTCTGTAGAGATAATAGTAATAATATTATGCACTTGTAGAGGGGTTAACAAAAGATATCCCTGACCGATAGAAAGATTTATAGTATCACCGGGGAACCAGATCTCTTTAACTTCTCTCTGCTTCCATTGGGCAGAAGGAATTGTCCCAATAGCTTCTGCGGGCAGATCAATACCCAACTTTTCTCCCAATCCAAATTTCTGCATATATTTATTAAACCTATCAATCCCCAGATCTTTTCCTAAAGTATAAAAATAGATATTACATGAATGAGCAATTCCGTCTACAATACTCAAACTTCCGTGTCCGGTCTCCTTCCAGCAAGTAAAGACCCGATCAGCTAATTCAAAAGTACCCGAACAATAAATATTTCTTTTTCTATCGGTAACTTCTTCTTCCAGAGCAGCTACCGCTGTAACCACTTTAAATATCGAACCAGGAGAATAAAGGCCCTGAACACTTCGGTTGGTCAAGGGGTAATCGGTATCAGAAGAAAGCCTTTGCCAATCAGAGCTGGAAATTCCATTAGCAAATAAATTAGGGCTAAAAGAGGGCTTGTTAACTAATGCTAATATTTCACCGTTGTTAGGATCACTTACTATAATAGAACCTTTTTTGTCAAAGAGTAAATTTTCTCCGTAGAGCTGTAAATCTCTATCGATAGTTAAGACCAAATCTTCGCCCGGAACTGGTTTCTGATATAACAAAGTAGCCACTTCCTGACCCAAGGCATCAACTTCGACTTCCTTCCCTCCTTTTTCTCCTCTCAAAATATCATCATAATATTTCTCCAGTCCGTCTTTTCCTATGATGTCTCCTCCTTGAAAATTTGGATTGCCGAATTGCTGTAACTCTTCTTTGTCTATTTCTCCCACATAACCCAGGCTATGAGCTGCAAAATCATGGTAAAGATAATCCCTTCGAGGTTTAACCTCTAAAACTACTCCCTTTAATTCATCTTTTCTCTCTTCAATCTCCACTATTCTATTTGTCTTGCAGTCATCCAAGATTTTTACCGGTTTAAAAGGGTTTTCCCGGTAATTCTTTACTGTCTGCGATATTTCTTCTGGAGAAATACCTATAATTTTACTTAGTCTTTCACTCAGTTTTTCTAAATTGTCGACCTCTGCCGGGATCACAGAAACTACTACTGCCGGACGATTGGTAACCAACAACTTTTCCTGACGGTCATAAATCCTGCCCCGCGGAGCATCTTCTACCAGGGAACGAATACAATTCTCTACCGCTCTTTCCTTAAATTCCTCTCCTTTAATCATCTGCAAATACCACAAACTGATAACTAATATTGAAAAACAGATGACCATAAATATTAATAACCAATTTAACCGTTGTTTTACATCTTCCGGAACTGTAGAAGATTCCCTCATAATTACTCCTCAATTTTAATGGCAAAATGTAAAGAAAAGTGCCAGGCACTTTTCTTTACATTTCGTTAAATTTTTATTCTTTAATCTTCTGGAAAAGTTTATTTATTGCTAAAAAAATAAAAGGTGATAGCAGGCTGCTATATAAAGCCTCCGGAAGGGCTACTTGTTTTAAGCTCCAGGCCAGATTATATTCAATTCCAAAAGCACGTAGTAGCAAAAATATTAAAATACTTTGTATAAATGATGCAATAAAAGTTATTACCGGAATAAGAAATAATATATGTTCATAAAATATTTTTTCTTTTAAAATTCCACAGGTAAAACCTATCACCGTCTTTGCCAGAGCATTTATTCCCAAGAGGCCGGTAGAAAAGATATCCTGCAAAAGGCCGGAAGCAAATCCGGAGATAGTCCCTTCTTTTTCTCCCTTCAGTAAGGAAAAAACTACTACCACCACCATTATCAAATCAGGCTTTAATCCTAAAATGGTAATCGAATTAATGAGAGTAAGTTGAATTAGTAAGGCAACTATAATTATTGCACCTTTAAGCAAAATTATCATCAGCTATCTCCTTATTTAATTTATTAATTATAAAAACACGGATATTAATATAAAATAAAGGGTGATGCTTGTCTAAGATATAATGAGGAGGATTAAATTATTTTAGCATTCAGAACTTTAAGACTTTAAGAATAAGTAAATAGAGTGATCGACAATATTATAATTCTATTACCTATCGCCATTAAGATAATGCATTAATACTAAAATAGTAAATTAATCAATCTTTTATAATTCTATTTTGGGCTATTTCAACTAATTATCATTTACTTATTAAACATTATCTATTGTCGATTATTAATCTACTTCTTTTAGAGAATAAACCATTTTCCCTAAAATCACCAACCAGATGAAGTAAAAAAGGGCTAAAGTCCGAAAAGCCCTGTTTGGCTGCTTAATCGATCTATAAATCCATTCCATTCCGTGTCTTTGCATCCACAATGGTGCCCGCGGTATCCTGCCGGAAAGAACATCAAAACTTCCGCCTACCCCCATACAGACCGGGACATCTAATTTATCTAAATTTTTACTAATCCACTTTTCTTGCTTGGGCACACCCATACCCACCAGCAATATATCCGGTCTACTTTCTCTAATCTCGTCAATAATCTCTTCTTCCTCTTTATTCTTAGCGCTATTACTATTTTTAACATCTTCACAATTCTGAGAATCTTCACAAACAAAATAACCATGATGAGTTCCGGTTATTTTTATTCCCGGGTATTTCCTGGTTAAATTTAAGGCGGCTTCCCCGGCCACACCAGGATAAGAGCCTAATAAATATAAGGAATACCCTTTCTTGGTGGCTAATCTGCATATGTTGTGTATTATATCGATACCGGTTACCCTTTCAGCTAAAGGATAATTTAAAGTTGTAGTAGCCCATAAAATGCCTGCCCCATCAGGAGTAACCAAATCTGCGGATTTTAATATGGCGTGATACTCGGGGTCTTTCCTTGCCCGCAATACCGCTAAAGTATCAGGAGTAACTATCTGATGAGGTTTTTTAGAAATTATAAATTCCTCTATTCTTTGAATAGTTTCTTGATTATCCACCTGGTCAATACCCACCTGAAAAAGTTTTATGCGGTTGTTGAAAATATCCTTTTCGATAATCAATTCCTCTGACTGAATCTTGTTCTTCAACAATTCAAAAGCCATCCAGCCAAAAGCAGTCAGAGTTATCAATAGATAAAAATTCTGGTATATGGAAATAATAAAAGCTGCTAAACTTAAGTAGAGAGAGACGCTAATAATAGTTATATTTGCTCCTTGAGCCGAAAACCCATAAGATTGCAATTTCTGGCGTAACCTGCTCCTGCTCCCGCTCTCCGAAAATGATGGGGATTTTCCTCCTATGTCCGAGCCTGGACTTTCCTGGCGGGCATAGTTAGCCACAATAGAATAAGAGCTGTCTATAATCGGTACGCCCAAAATTAAAAGAGGGATCAATAAAGTTAAAGCTGCGGTACTCTTGGATACACCCACAATAGCAATCACCGCTAGTATAAATCCAAAAGACATATAGTAGGAAGAAAATTTCCCCCGGGGGATATATTTGATAAAAATAAAGGAAATCGCTGCCATAATAAAAGATAGCGCTTCTGCCAAAATTAACCCCTGCCTCTGAATGAGGGAGACCACTAAAAAAGTTAGGGAGGCGATAAAGACAATATAGGGAGTGATGTCTCCCAGTTCATCTGCCTGACCGATAGAATTAGTAATGCTTATCAGCCAGATTATGGTTAGGGGGATAGATAAATAGCTAAGATAAAGATACCCTCCTGATAAGGAGGAGGAGGAGGAAGGAGCCCGTAAAAATTCTATTTTAACTCCAGAATAAATTATAATTAATGAAATTAAAACTTGAAATATCAATTTAACCCCTGTGGGAAGCTTTCTCTTTCTGTCTATCCTCCCCAGGATGACCATCAGCACACTACATATAACGATACCTGTAATTTTAAACACCATTCCGGTTTCAAACATATAAAATTATTTTCCTTTATTATTTCGTTTATTTATTTTTATCCTTATTTTTGTCTTATCTTTCTGTTCTTTCTGCTTTTTATCTTTTTTTTGCTTAATCTAATTATCTTAATACGATAAAAGTATTTTAAATTCCTTCTTTTTAAGATAAATTTTTAAAATTAAAATTAATTATTAAATCTTCTCTTTAAACCAGTTAACTGTCTTTTCTAAACCCCTTGGAAAGTCAAACTGTGGCTGCCATCCTAAAACCTCACTGATTAAGCGGCAATTCAGAATATTCTTTCTTAAATCCCCTGCTCTAGGGGGTCCGTAATGCGCCGGATGAGGGAATTTTATAATCTCCTTTAAAAGAGAAAAGATTTCATTTACCGAAACTCCTCTTCCGGTCCCCAGATTGAAGCTATTAAGTTTAATTTCAGGTTCTGGTTTGACTTTAGTTTCGGTTTCAGTTTTGGCTTCTTTTTCTTTTTCTTTAGTTTTTTGTACTTCCCGAATATCTTTAGATAATTTTACCATATTTTGAAGAGCGAGTAAATTAGCTTGGGCAATATCTTCTACATAAATATAATCTCTGATATATTCTCCATCACCATTTATAGTGGGAATCTCTCCTTTTAGCATCTTTTCTATAAATATTGCGATAACTCCGGCCTCACCATAAGGGTCCTGACGGGGTCCATAGACATTTCCATATCTCAATGCTACATACGGGAGATTATAATTTTTTTGATAGAAATCAAGATAATGTTCAACAGCAACTTTACTGATTCCGTAAGGCGATTGAGGTCTGAAAGGGTAATCTTCGGTAATGGGAAAATGCTCTGGTTCTCCATAAATAGTCCCACCACTGGAGGCAAAGACTATTCCCTTGACCTGCTGGTCCAACAGACAGCATTGCAATAAATTCAAGGAACCCAGGATATTGGTCTGCGCATCAAATAAAGGGTCTCTTACGGAAAAAGAAACACTAATCTGGGCGGCTTCATGGAATATATAATCAGGCTTTTCCTGCTTAAATATTTCTGTTAATTCTTTTTTGTCGGAGATATTTAATTTATAAAACCGGGCTTTTTGGTTAATATTTTCCTCTCTTCCGGAAGATAAATCATCAATTATCACAACTTCATAATTATTCTTGATAAGCAAATCCACAATGTGCGAACCTATAAACCCTGCTCCACCGGTAACTAAAACGGTAATCTTTTTATTTTCACTCACTTCTTCTTTCCCTTCCTTACGCATAGAAAGGTGCCAGGCACCTTTCTATTCATTTTAGATTAGAGCGCTAAAACAAGGGCGATTACGCTGCAGATAGCGCATATCCCCCATAAGATAAACACGACATTTTTATGCGATATTCCTCGGGCTAAAAGTCGATGGTGGAGATGCCCTTTATCGGCCTGAAATATAGGATGATGCCCCCGGTATCTCCTCCAGATAGCAAACAGGGTATCAAAAATAGGTAGAGCCAGAATAATAATAGGGATAAAAATAAAAAAGGCATTCCCGCTGTTTAATATCCACACTGCCCCTACAGAAGATAACATAAAACCGGCAAAAGTACTGCCGGAATCTCCCAAAAAGATTTTAGCCGGATAAAAATTAAATTTTAAAAAAGCCAACATACTCCCCACCAGGGCGATTGATACAAGATTGAGAGTTTCAAAATTCTGTCTTAATCCAAAAATAAAAAAAGTTATTAAGCTAATCACCGAAACTCCGCAGGCTAGCCCGTCTAAACCATCTATCAGGTTAATGGAATTAGTTACTCCTACTATCCAGAAGATTAAAATAGGATAAAGAAGATAACCTAACAGATCAAAAATTTTTAATTGATTAACTATAAAACTATTTATCAAATCACTGTTATATATAATCACTATTAAGGCAGGAACCATTTGAATGATGAATTTATGCCTGGGAGCAAGGTTTACTATGTCATCTACTACCCCTAATAATAAAATAATTACCCCGCCTATCAAGAGAGCTTTAACCTGTCCTTCTATCTGCACCACAAAGAGCAGGCTCAGTAAAAATCCAAAAAAAATAACTATCCCTCCCAAATTAGGGATAGCTTCCTCGTGTATTTTACGATGACCCGGCAGGTCCATCATATTTTGTTTTTTTCCTACCTGAGCCATATAGGGAGTTAAAATATAAGAAACTATAAAGGCAATAACGCCGACTTCTAAATATTTCAAATAGATATTCTCCTGTTTATTAATTCACCAATTCGCTGATTGACCAATTCTCCAATTCGCCTATCTGTCAATTTTTGAAAATCTTACTTCTCTAATTCTCCATACTAACGACTAATCATCTTGCATCTTGCAACTTGCATCTTATACCTTTCTATTTTTTAGCTAATTCTTTCTTTAAATCTTCTATGCAGGCTACCGGTGAAGGATCAACTTGATTTAATATTGCTAAATAGTAGCTCGCTAGATCACCTAAAAAAATTAGTGAAAACATACGGGCCATCTTCCCTTTGCCTCTGGTAGGGCAAATTATAAACTCGGCTACTTTGTCTTCGATAATCTTGCGGGTAATTTCCCGTCTCTGCTCTACCCTCAAAAGCCCTTCTTTATCTTGAAGATAAATAATTTTAATCTGTCGGTTTATCTTATTATTTATTTCATATGCGACTATTTCGTTATGGTCGAGTTCGGGAAACACATTCCAGAAACAGGGCCATTTACTATTTTCGTTTATCTGGGTCTTCCAGCGCATCGCCACCGCCTCTAGCAATCCTTCAGAACCGCAAACCAGAGGTAGATGCTGATACAGGCTCAAGGCTACTTCTTTAGCAAAATTGTTTTTAAACGGAGATTTAGCACCATATTCTCTGGAAAGTCCCTGCAAAATATTGTGCGTTTCTTCTATTTCTTTGCCTTTTTCCTTTATCAAGCTCAACCTTTCCAACGCTTTTAATATAGGAAAAAATAAATATGAAATGGCAGCTCGAGGCTGAATCCCTGCCGGGACTTTTATCAACGGAAAGCTATTCTCTTGGGCAAGGACCGCTAATTCACCCCCTGAAGTTAAGGCGATAATTCTGGCTTTGGCTTCCAAGCATCTCTTTAAAGCAGAGATAGTCTCTTCGGTATTTCCTGAATAACTGACGGCAAATACTAAAGAATTTTCATCTACAAATTTGGGAATATCATAACCGCGAATAACCATTATAGGAATTGATAATTCATCGGCTAAATATTCGGATAATAGATCCCCGCCGATGGCTGAACCACCCATCCCTAATACTACAATATTTTTGAAACTCTGGGCAGGGATAGTGGCAGTTGTAGTAGTAGTGGCAGGATTAGGTAAAAGGTCGGTAGGAATAGTAAATTCTTCTCCTAAACGCAAGGCATCTCTCATCTTTTGAGGAAATTCCTCTAACAACTCTATCATATTGGCTTTATCCAGCTCGGAAAAATCTTCATCTAAAATGTCCCTACTATTTCTATTTTTTCTTGTTTCATCCACGGCTCATTCCTCCTCATATTTTAGCCTATCTTTCTATATTTTATAACATACCACACAACCTTTATTCAAGCAAGCACAAAAATGACAAATTTTGTGCTAAAAAGTTTCCCAAAGGTGCCAAGCACCTTTGGGAAACTTTTTTGTATATTTTTATTTATAAGGTTAGGGCTCGGTAGTTAAATGAGAAGCGAAAATAATGTCACCACCTATTTTACTCCAATAAGCCCAGTCACTTAAAAGAGCGGCATTATTGGGATTCCCTGGATATTTAGGTCCAGCGGCATCCCCCCACCAATTATATTTTGCGTAAATGTTCTGAGTAGTTTTATTACTAACCCCGTGAATACTGTTTCCTGTTATTTTATTCTGACCATTACTTTGCCCATCTCCACCTCCGATATCCGGATTAACTAAATTCCCTAAAATATTATCAATAAGAATTCCATAACCAGAATTATTACTAATAATATTATAAGAAATAATCGGGGTAGCACTTTCTCGACAATAAATCCCAGTATTATTACTGCTGATACTATTTCTAATTATTTCAGGTGAAGAATCACTACAAGTGCGGATTCCATACTTATTAAAAATTAGAGAATTGTTTCTTATTGTTCCTGCCCCTCCTGTACCAGCATCTATTCCTCCATATTCGTTGTTTTTAATATCATTATTTTCAATAATGGGGCTAGAATTGCTATAATTTATTCCATAACTAAAATTGTTTTGTATTATGTTATTGTTTATGTTTATTGAGGAATAACTATCAAAATATATCCCTTTTGCAGTACTACTTGCACCATCAATAGTAAAACCAGTTATAGTTATATAATCAGCTTCAAGAGTAATTAAATTTCCAGTAAAGCCACTCCCGGATATAAAAGTATTATCCTGATTTGCTCCCTGAAGAGTAATACTTTTATTTATTATCAGTTGTTCATTATAAGTTCCTTTGGTCACTATAACTGATTTTCCAGGAGCAACTGCAATTATCCCCTCGGTTATGGTATTAAAGGGGTGAGTCTTACTTCCATCTTCTATTCCGGTGGCGTTGGCTGCTGCATCTACATAGATATTAGGATCATATTCTATTGTTGCATTTATTGCGGAACTTTCATTACCGACGGCATCGCAGGAAGTAACCGAGAAATTATTATTGCCCTCGGAAAGATTATAAGAATAAGCCCATTCGATTGATAAATTAATAGGAATTACCTCTACCCCATTTAGCCAAATAGAAGAATTAGCCTCTTTGGTTCCGGATAAGATCTGAATCGAGATATTGGTAGGAGTAATAAGCTCATTCAAGGTAGGAGTTATCGGAAAAATACTATCTAAGATAATTTTTGCGGTTGCTTCGCTGCTTTCATTCCCTGCTGAATCTTTAGAAGTAATAGAGATATTGTTCTCACCTTCGGAAAGGTTAAAATCATAAGTCCAGGTAGTGCTAGAATTTACAGGGATCACCTCAATATTATTAATCCATATAGAAGTATTGGCTTTCTTGGTACCCGAAAGAGTTTGAAGTGAAATGTTCGTCGGAGAAACTACAGCATCTAAAGTTGGTGTTTCTGGTGCATCTGTGTCTAATATAATAGTAGTAGCGACTGCAGAACTTTCATTACCGACGGCATCGCAGGAAGTAACCGAGATATTGTTGGTTCCTTCAGAAAGATTATAAGAATAAGCCCAGTCGGTGGATGAACTAAGAGGAACTACTTCTACCCTATTTAGCCAAATAGAAGAATTAGCCTCTTTGCTACCGGATAAGGTTTGAGAGGAAATGTTGGTTGGTGAAGTTACCGTATTTAAGGTGGGTTGAGCAGGAGGAGTGGTGTCATTTATTACTATGTTCCATTCTATATAATTTCCCAATTCTCCATCGCTTATTAACGCTTTTACTATTTTCTGACTGTAATCTCCATAACTAGCTGAATAAATCCAGCTGCTTTTCGAACCATCTCCTGAACCGGTAGAGGTTGATACTTTCTTTCCGTCTAATAACCATTGATAATTTAATGTGGTGTTTAAGTCAATATCGTGGGCTTGAACTTCAAATTTAACTGAATTCCCTTCATTGATTTTGATATTTATATTGGCAGGAGAATAAGAAAGGATCTGGGGAGAATTATTCACATTAAAAACTTCGATTTCAAAACTCTGAATTACGCTGTATTTGCTATCATAAATTTCAACCACTACCTGATGAATTCCAACCTGATTATTGGTTGGTGTCCAGGTTATTAAACCATTTTCAGTATTAATACTCATCCCCTCTGGACTGAGGAGAAGAAGATAAGTTATGCTATCCCCATCGGGATCCTCCACTTCTAACTGATAAGAATATTGATTATTTTCTGTAGCTGTGATAGTAGGTTCAGAAATTATAACTGGTGCTTTATTTAAAAAAGGAAAGATTCCTTCCAAATTTAAACAGCCCCCCATCATTAATATTACAACAACAAATCCAAATAATAATGCAAAAAATTTCTTCATCTCTTGATACGTTCCTTTCTTTAAATATTTTTAAATTTTCTATAAGCTAATCAAGATTTACTTTTGGTATTATTTGATGGATACCTTGCTACAAATAATAGTGTGAATATGGAATGCCTCTGGTTCTGATGGTTCTGACTTATTCTATTTTTTTATTTTATTCATTTCATTTTCCGAAAATCCTTTCTGCGTTATCATGGTAAATCATTCTCAAAGTCTCATCATCGAGATTAAGTCCTCTATACACAGTGTTGGGATCAGTCTGTTCCCGGGCTTTTTTGCCCATCATCTTATAAATCGAATCCGGCAGAGTAAATTCCTCTTTTTCTAACATATCAAAATAGCTTAATGTAATATCATCAATATAGCTCCTGCTTTTTGCCCGGTAAGAGGTAATTACTATATCCGTTCCGAAATTTATCCGGTCACGATATTTCTGCATAAATTCCCGGAAAGCCACAGCATTATAGGAAATCCTTTTAAACCCGGCAACTTGAAAATCGGGATGACCAAAACTTATATCAGTGTATAAATTAGGATAAATATCAAGTAGTCTGCTTAAGAGTGTAAGATTTCTGGAAGTCAAGATAAAGTGAGGGGCAACAACTACCAAATCAGGGAAAGCCTGCAAAACTCTTTCCATTTGATCTAAAAAACGACCACTGTTTATATGGTAAAGTATGGGTATTTCCTGCTCTTCACAGTATTGATATACCTCCATCATCCCGGGATCATCCAAGGGGAGATGAAAAAAATTATCATAGAAATAGCCATGACCATTATACAATTTTAAGCCTTTGGCTCCATCAGCTATAAATTTTATTAATTTTTCCAGCTTATCTTCATCACGAGGATCAATCGTGCATAACGCAATAAACTTATCGGGATATTTTTTGCTTATATTTATTATTTCTTCATTGTTCTTATCATATTCACTAAATCCATACTTGGGATTTAAGTAAAAAGTAAATTTCGAGGTTCCCAGCATAATCATTTTTTCTATCTGGCAATCTTCCATCATCTTAAGGAGAAGAGGAATATTACTGAAGGACTGGACATGTTCATGTGCATTTATAATCTTAAAATCTGCCCTTCTCTCTCTGGTGGCTGGATCCATTTCAGCGATAAGAGTTGAAGGTTGGTTATCTATCCATAAGGGTAGGTATCCCATCTGCCTGATATACCATAATAACATCGCCACTAATAATACAATTATTACGATATAAAACCATAAATCGCTTTTTTTGCTTTTTTTCACTATTTCTGTAACTATGGTTTTCTGTTGGGGCATTCTCTCTAACCTTCCTTTTAAATATTCGGAATACGCAACCAAAATCAATTATACACTACTTCTTTTTAAAACTCCAACAAAATATTATTTAAAAAAGATGCATACATAGAAAGGTGCCAGGCACCTTTCTATGCTAATTTGGTACCAGAATTCTCTATAATACCTTGAATTAATCCGGATAAGATTGTATACTTTAACCATTATGGGAAGAAGAAATAGAACAGAAATAGAAAATAGGGGAGCTATTTATCATATAATTGGTAAGGGTGTGGAAGGGACTAACATCTTTACTGATGATGCAGATAGAAATAAATTTCTACATCTTCTTCAAAAAATGTTTGAACTTCACAAAATTCACCTATTTTCCTATGTACTAATGGATACTCACTTTCACCTGCTTTTAAAGACAGAAGAAGCGAATCTCTCTCAGGCCATGCAGTTTTTAAATTCCTCCTATGCCCACTGGTTTAACATAAAACACATTAGAAAGGGTCACCTCTTTCAGGACCGCTATAAAAGCCATCTTGTCTTAAATCCCCTATACCTATATAGTGTAGCTTCATATATTAGCCTAAATCCAGTAGAGGCCAGATTAGTGGATTCCCCTGAAGAATACCCCTGGAGCAGTTTTCAATACTTTATCCAGACCCGAAATAAATTTACCCCTTCCTGGTTAAAGATTGATAAATTCTTAACACTTTCTCAAAGCACTCCCGATAATTTTATAAATTTTGTAAAAGAGAACCACCAAAAAGATAACTTGGTAGATTATCCTCAAGACTTTAATAAAACAACATCGGGTCAAATTAAAAATAAAATACCTGAAAACATAGAAAAAATATTAGAAAAAGCAAAAAAAACAATTGGAGATATTAAAAACAATAAACGTTTAAAAAGTTTGCTTATCTTTTTATTAATAAATGAAGGCTATACGATAAAAGATATAGCAACTTCTTTCAATCTCTCCAGACAAAGCGTGCAATGGATAAACCAGAAAATGGAAAAAAAATTAACCTCTGATCGTATACATTCACTCTGGCTAGACCAGATTAAAGAAAAATTATTGTCATAAGTGCATATAAAGGTGCCTGGCACCTCTCTATGCATAAGGGAAAACATGATTAGAAATATACGTTTTTTATTCTATCTAATAATATGTTTATTGTTTCTCTGTTCGCTGTTGTTGCTTACTGCAGTAGCGAACCCTCGCTATGACCCCGGTTTAGAGTGGCAGGTATTGGAAAGCCCACATTTTTCAATCTATTTTTTTAAATTGCAAGATAATGAACAGAATAATGAGGATTCTAGTTGTAATAACGAACAATTAGCTCAAATAGTAGCTGATATTGCCGAGGAAACCTACCGCCAGGTTAATGCTCAACTTGGCTCTCCCAACAAGCATCACCACCTGCAAAAGATAGCCATAATTATGGAAGATTTTTCTGATTATGCCCTTGGTTTCGCCTCTTCTTTTCCTCATCGGGTGATTCGCCTTTCCCTGACTGCCCCCACCGCCAAATCCTTTGATATGAAATTTAGAAGCTGGCTAAAAATGGTAATAACTCACGAATACACTCACCTGGCTCATTTTGAAATGACCGCCGGACCCACCACTGCACTACGCGCTCTTTTCGGTCAGATACTAACTCCCAATGCCCTCCAGCCCATCTGGTCAATCGAAGGATTAGCAGTTTATAATGAAACAAAATTTACCACCGGAGGCAGAGGAATAGACGCTCGCTATGATATGTATCTTCGCATGGCCGCCCTGGAAGACCAGTTTAACACTCTGGATCAGATAAACGGTTATTATCTTACTTCCTGGCCTGACGGTACCGCACCTTATATCTATGGCCAATCCCTTATCCATTTTATAGCTCAAAAATACGGAGCAGATAAAGTAATCGCCATGAGTGAAATTTTCTGTGAATATCCCTATTTGGGATTTAACTATGCCGTAAAAAAGGCGACATGCCTGAACTTAGAGGAACTGTATCAAAACTGGAAAGATAGCTTAAAAGAAAAATATAAACTCCGGGAGCAAAAAATTCTCTCTCAAAAAAATCTCACTTCTTCTCAGCAATTAACCAAATACCATTATTGGGTAGACTATCCTCGCTGGCTCTCCACCCCCACGCTCACCCCCGATGGAGATAAGATAGCAGTCAGGGTTTCTACCCCTCATTCCTATCCGTTCATTCAAATTATCGACCCTTTAAGTTCTTCTCTCCCCTTAACTCCTCGTTCTATTAAAAACGAGGTTTTAATTAAAAGAACTTATGGCCGGAATTCTTCTTTTAGCTTCTCTGCCGACGGTTCTAAAATAATTTATGGCAAATTAGGCGATTATGAACAATTTTATAAATATTATGACCTTTATTTATTCGATTTAAAAAAAGAAAAAGAAACCCGCCTTTCCGAAGGGCTGCGGACTCGCGACCCCTGTTGGTCACCTGACCCGAATAATCCCCAAATCGTGGCAGTAATAAATCAATCAGGAACAAATAATTTAGCCCTGATTAATTTACATTCCTCGAATTCATCGATTAAGGAAAACCAGCCCGCCTATAAACCAATTACCAAAGAAGACATTGT
>DAOUWX010000438.1 GCA_030666935.1 Atribacterota bacterium
CCGACCATTGAAACTTTTGCTTTTTTAAGATAGTTATTGATTCTTGATAAATTATATAATGCCTCATCTCCTTTGAGTTTATCCACTTCATCAAGAATTATAACGGTAACTCCTCCATCCTTATCCACCAACTGTCTTAACTTATCATACACTTCATCCGTACGCCAACCTGCGAATGGTATGCGTTCAGACCATTCATTAATGAAATGATTAGTAATGTTTTGTAGGAGGCGGTACTGAGTGTCAACAATTTCGCAATTGATATGGACAAAGTTAATGTTTTTATCAATTTCCTCTCCCTTTTTTAAAAGTTCTTTTCCTACGAATTTGGTCACAGCCGTTTTTCCAGTACCTGTTTTCCCATAAATGAATACATTTGATGGAGTTTCCCCTCGTAACGCAACTACCAAAACTGAGGCTAAATCATTTATCTCGTTTCCCCTGTGCAAAAGTGCTTCAGGCACATAAGTTGGGCGCATTGCCTCCCTGTCGGTAAATAGAGCATCGGACTTCAGTAACCGACCGAATATATCACTACTTACCGTATTTTTGCTTTTAAAAATACTCACCCCTTTCTTTTCGTAATTGGTTATAGTATATTTAATTTTATGTATTATTTTACTCCTTATTTATACCTGTTGAGAATGGTACGAGGGAAGCCCCCTTATTTCATGTGGAGAATTAGATTTTATACCTTTAAATTTAAAAAATTTTTCTATAAATATATTTTTAAAAATCAGAATATTCAAATACTACAAAATCAATAACTAGTCATAAATACTACGTTTTATTAAATTATTACCCAATCGATACCTACACACTGTTGTAGTTTCCAAACGAAATAAAGGGGTCCCCCTAAGGTAAATTAAATCATGATAAAAAATTAAAAGTTCTAGATATAGTAATAGAAAAATAATGGTATATTTTTAAAGAATAATTGGGCTTACTGCCCGCCTATTATTACTACATCTTTAACTGATTTTATTGAGTTAAATGGGAACACCAAATGGCCTTGATTGTCTAAATGGTACAACCGCGGATCCACATCATCTGAAGGTTCTATGAGGACATTCATTAACTGTCCAGTCCTATCCTCGACAGTAGAATTCCTTAAAATACCCAGATATAAACCCTCTTCACTCATAACGGTTTTACCTCTTAGTTCACTCTCAGTTATCTTCATTATTTTTCCCTCCATCCTATTATATATGTTTACATATATTGAATATCTTTATCTCTTTTATCCTTTTTGGCCATGCCGCCACTTAACTCCTCGGTCACCTTTTTGTAATATTTTATTATATCATCGGTGATACTAGCCCTAAAACCACTCATTGCTTTTTCAAAATGCTTTTTATTAATCTCTTTTGCTTTTATATCATCCCTCAAAGCAAGCATTGCCGCCTCTCTGCATACTCCATTTATATCCGCACCCGAAAAACCTTCACATTTATCAGCTAACCCTTCTAATGACACATCTTTTGTAAGGGGCATTCCTTTGGTATGAATCTTAAA
>DAOUWX010000010.1 GCA_030666935.1 Atribacterota bacterium
ATTTTAAAGATAATAGAAGATGATTCAGTTAGTTATGGGGTATATCATTTTACCAATGAAGGTGTGACCAGCTGGTATGAATTTGCCCGGACTATTTATAAAAAAGCTAAAAAATTAGGATTAATTGAAGGCAATAAGAAAGTAGTAATTAAACCTATTGAGACTGAAGATTATCCTACGAAAGCTTTAAGACCAAGATATTCAGTCTTATCTAAAGAGAAGACAAAGAAACAATTTAATTTAAAGATTAGAGAATGGGATAAGGCATTGGAAGATTTTTTAATATCTTTGTCATTGCGAACAAAGTGAAGCAATCTCGGTTTTTGAGATTGCCACGTCGCTATTGCTCCTCGCAATGACAGTGGTGTATATGTTTTGTAAAATATTTACCAGAGGGGTATTTATGATGAAAAGGAAATTAAAGAATATTTTAGTTACCGGTGGGGCGGGTTTTATCGGCTCGAACTTTATCCATTATATTTTTAAGAATACCTCTTTTTGCGGAAAGATTATCAATATAGATAAGCTGACCTATGCCGGTAATTTGGAAAATTTAAATGAGATAAACAGGAGGTATAGCGGAAAGGGATATTTTTTTGAAAGAGCAGATATCTGTGATTTTAATGAGATTAAAAGAATATTTCAGAAATATGATATCGATACTATAGTTAATTTTGCGGCAGAATCACATGTAGATAGATCTATCTTTGGACCAAGAGATTTTGTGCTAACTAATATAATAGGAACCTTTACTCTTTTGGAAGTGGCAAGAGAAAATTGGAAAGACAGGGAAGATGTGATCTTTCACCATATTAGTACAGATGAAGTGTATGGCTCTATTGAAGATGGTGCTTATTTTTATGAGGATACCGCCTACAAACCAAATAGTCCTTATTCTGCCTCCAAGGCTTCCTCAGACCATTTAGTAAGAGCTTATCATAAAACTTATGGCTTGCCCTTAACCGTTTCTAATTGTTCCAACAATTATGGCCCATATCAATTTCCCGAAAAATTAATTCCGCTGATGCTTTTAAATATCTTTGAGGAAAAGACTTTACCAGTTTATGGTGATGGTAAGAATGTACGGGATTGGTTATATGTGGAAGACCATTGTCGGGCAATTTGGGAGATATTGAATAAGGGAAAGGAAGGAGAGACCTATAATATTGGCGGAGAAAACGAATGGGAAAATATTGAACTGGTTAATTTCCTTTGCGAAAAGATAGGGCAATTACAAGGGAAAGATAAAGATTATTATAAAAAGTTAATTACTTTTGTCAAAGACAGACCCGGTCATGATAGAAGGTATGCCATAAATTGCGATAAGATAAAACGGGAGCTAAGATGGAGACAGATATTTGACTTTGAAGAAGGCTTAGATATGACTATTAGATGGTATATGAATCATCAGGATTGGGTAGATAGAGTAAGGAGCGGAGAGTATAGAAAGTGGCTGGAAAAGAATTATAAGGCGAGATGAGATTATTACGATGACCAGAGAAATAGGTGAAGTAAAAAAGAAAAACGTAGAAGAATGGCCAAAAGTAGCTATAATTATTCTTAATTGGAATGGCTGGAAAGATACAATAGAATGTTTAGAAAGCGTATTTAGAAATAATTATACTAATTACCAAGTAATAGTTATTGATAATGGCTCAACCAATGGTTCAATGGAAAAAATGAAAGATTGGGCAGATGGGAAACAGGAAATTTTAACACCTGAATCCACGCATCCTTTATATGCCTTATCTCATCCGGCTGTTAAGAAACCTATTCTGTATATTTATTATACTCTCGAAGAAGCAGAAAAAGGGGGCAATTTTAAATTAGAAGAAAAAATAAACAAAAAATGGCAAGAGCGAAGAAAATCTAATAGAAAAAAATTAAATCCTACATCATTTTGTCCTTTAATTTTTATCCAAACAGGTAAAAATTATGGTTTTGCCGGAGGAAATAATGTAGGAATAAAATATGCAATGGCAAAGTGTAATTACGATTATATCTGGTTATTAAATAATGATACAGTAATAGATAAAGATGCATTGATAGAGATGGTAAAGTTAGGAAAAAGTAATGAAAAAATTGGGATACTAGGTTCAAAAATATTATATTATGATAAGCCGGATATCATTCAAGCATTAGGTGGAAATAATCAAATAACCTGGAATATTTCAGGGAGACACATTTGTAATTTAAAAGAAGACCGACTCGAATATAATAATGATTTTGAAATAAAAGGATATATTTGTGGTGCCAGTTTATTGGCAAAGAGAAAATTGATAGAAATGGTTGGCATAATTGATGTAAATTATTTTATGTTAGTAGAAGATGTTGATTGGTGTTTTCGGGCTTTGAAAAAAAATTGGAAATTATTTTATAGCGGCAAAAGCAAGGTTTGGCATAAATTTGGGGCTTCTATAAAAAAAAGTAATGTGGATAAAAAATTCTTAGGAAGGCGAAGCAATAGATTTCCGATAAATAAATTTATTTTAAATAAGTATTATTTTACGAGAAGTTGCTTATATTTTGCAAAGAAACATTATAATAAATATTTTGTTTTTTCATGCCTTCATATGTTTTTTAAAATAGTAAAACAATCAATAGAAATTCTTATTTATGATAATTACAAATTTTATCGTATTAAAATTTTATTTAAAGGATTTTATGATGGAGTGGTAGGGGAAACGGGCGAAACAATTAAAATAAGTAGACAATAATGAATAATGAACATATAAATAAAAAATAATTATTTTTAGTACACAATAAAAGATATAAAGCTCGTAATAAATTGCTTAATATATTGATAGAAATTAAATGAAAATAATAGAGTGAGTAAAATAGAAATTATAATATTTCTGAAATAAAAGATTTAAGGAAAAGATAATGAAAATATTATTTGACCATCAAATTTTCACGCATCAAATTTGTGGTGGTATTTCTAGATATTTTTATGAATTGATAAATAAATTTAAAAATTATGATGGAATGGAATGTGAATTATCACTAGAATATTCAAATAATTATTATTTAAAGAAGTTAACCAATTTTTCTTACAAAACATTTTTTGAAAATTTCTCATTTAAAGGTAAATATAGATTATTAAATACATTAAATAAAAGAACGAGTAAAAAATGTATTTCCAAAGGGAATTATGATATTTTTCACCCTACATATTATGATCCATATTTTTTAGAGTATATTGGTAATAGACCTTTTGTTTTGACTATTTATGATATGATTCATGAAATATATCCCGAGATGTTTCCTTTAAAAGATAATACATCAAAGAGAAAAAAAATATTAGCCCAGAAAGCTGAAAAAATTATTGCCATATCTGAGAACACAAAAAAAGATATTATCAGATTTTTTAACGTAAATGAAAAAAAGATAGAAGTTATACACCTTGCAAATTCAATGAATATAGCTGAAAAGATCGTTGTTATGAATATCAATTTTCCTAAAACATACATTCTTTTTGTTGGAAGCCGTGGGGGATACAAAAATTTTAATTTATTTATTGAAACAATATCTCCAATACTTGTTGAGGATGCCGAAGTAGATGTCGTTTGTATTGGTGGTGGAAATTTTAAAGAAGTAGAAAAAGAAAAGTTTGAAAAACTGAATATCGCAAATAGAATACACCAGTATAGCGTGAACGATAATATTTTAGCTTATCTATATCAAAATGCTATTGCTTTTGTTTTCCCATCTCTTTACGAGGGCTTTGGTATACCAATTTTAGAAGCTTTTTCTTGCGGTTGCCCCGTAGTGGTTAGCGATGCAAGTTCATTGCCAGAAATTGCAGGAGGGGCTGCTATATATTTTGACCCTAAAAGTAAATCGTCTATGTTAAGCAGTGTTAAAAAAGTAATATATGATAAAAATTTAAGAAATCAACTGATAGAGAAATCCATTCAAAGATTAAGAGAATTTTCATGGGAAAAAACTGCCAAGAAAACAAAAAAATTATATGAGGATATTTTATGAAAACAGCAATTATAACAGGAATAACAGGTCAAGACGGAGCATATTTGACTAAATTTTTATTAAAAAAGGGATATTCGGTAATAGGTTTATTAAGAAAAGATAGAGAAGCCAATTTGAGAAATATAGAATACTTGGGACTTAGGGGAAAAATAAAATTATTAAAAGCTGAACTTTTAAATTTTCCAGATATAGTGAAAATTTTAGAGCAATATAATATTGAAGAATTTTACAATTTAGCTGCGCAAAGTTCAGTAGGTTTATCTTTTCAACAACCATTAGAAACTATTAATTTTAATATCATCAGTACTGCGGGTATATTAGAAGCAATAAGAATAGTAAATCCGAAAATCAAGTATTATCAAGCCTCAAGCAGTGAAATGTATGGAAATGTAAAAAAAGAAACCTTGCCTATTAATGAAAAATTTCCCTTAAATCCAATAAGTCCTTACGGAGTATCAAAAGCGGCATCTCATTTGCTTACAATAAATTATAGAAGAAGTTATCATATATTTGCGGTTTGTGGCATTTGTTTTAATCATGAATCTGTTTTAAGAGGTAATAATTTTGTTACCAAAAAAATTATTAATACTGCTGTTAAAATAAGCATGGGTTTAGCAGATGAGCTGAGATTGGGAAATATTAAAGTATACAGGGATTGGGGATATGCACCTAAATATGTTGAGGCAATGTGGTTGATGTTACAACAAAATAAAGCAGAAAATTTTATTGTATCTTCTGGAAAAGCCCATAGTTTAGAGGAATTTGCAGTAAAAGTGTTTAAAAGATTGAATCTAGATTTTAATAAGTTCGTAAAAATGGATAAAACATTTTTTAGACCCAATGAATTAGAAGTAAATTATGGGGACAATTCGAAAGTTAAAAAGAAATTAAAGTGGGAATATAATGTTAGCTTTGATGAGTTAATAAAACTGCTTGTAGAAGATGAAATAAAATATATCAGGTGGAATATAAAAAATAATAATTATTTTTAAAATTATTATTTATATTTTTTTATTGAATTTTTTTTGGAAGGAGATTAAGTAGATGAAAAAAGCGTTGATTACCGGGATTACCGGACAGGATGGTTCCTATTTGGCTGAGTTTTTATTGTCTAAAGGTTACATAGTTCATGGTATTATTAGGAGAGCCAGCACCTTTAATACCAGCAGGATAGATCATATCTATAAAGACCCTCATATAAGAGGAGTAAGATTACATCTCCATTATGGAGATTTGAGTGATTCAGGACAGCTTACCAATCTTGTCTATAATATTAAACCTGATGAGATTTATCATTTGGGTGCGCAGAGTCATGTGCGGGTCAGTTTTGATATACCAGAATATACTGGAGATATTACTGCTTTAGGGACTACCCGGATATTAGAGGCAGTAAGAAGAAGCGGAATAAAGTGTAAGTTCTACCAAGCCTCAAGTAGTGAAATGTACGGAGATGCCCCGGCACCCCAAAATGAAGATACACCTTTTAGGGCAAGAAGCCCTTATGCTGCTGCTAAAATCTATGCTTACTGGATGGTCCGTAATTATTGGGAAGGATATAATCTATTTGCTTGTAACGGGGTACTCTTCAATCATGAGAGTCCGAGGAGGGGGGAAACTTTTGTAACCCGTAAGATTACCCGGGGATTGGCCCGAATTATAGCCGGAAGAGATAAGAAATTATATCTGGGTAATTTAGAGGCCAAAAGAGACTGGGGATATGCCCCTGATTATGTAGAGGCGATGTGGTTAATGTTACAACAAGATAAACCTTGTGATTATGTTATTGGGACAGGAGAGACTCATTCGGTTAAGGAATTTTTAGAAGGAGTCTTTAGTTATGCCGGATTAGACTGGAAGAAATATGTGGAAATAGACCCAAGATACTTCAGGCCTACGGAAGTAGAATTATTGCTGGCTGATTCTTCTAAGGCCAGGAAAGAGCTGGGCTGGAGTCCCAGGATTACTTTTAAAGAGCTGGTTAAGTTAATGGTGGATAGTGATATGGAGCTGGCCGGGTTAGAATCACCTGGTGAAGGGAAAAAGATTTTGAAAGAAAAAGGGATTGGCTGGACACAGAATCATTTGACTGTGGGATAGAGAGGAGTAAAAGATGAATTTTTGGGAAAAAAAGAGAATTATTGTTACCGGAGGGGCTGGATTTTTAGGTTCTTATGTAGTGGAGAAGTTGAAGGAGCGAGGATGTAAAAATATATTTGTACCTCTGGCGGAAGATTACGATTTGACTAAAGAGAAAAATGTTATCAGATTATATCAGGATTATCCGGCTGATATTGTGATTCATTTAGCGGCAGTAGTTGGGGGGATTGGAGCTAATCGGAAAAATCCGGGTAAGTTTTATTATGATAATCTGGTGATGGGGGCAATGCTGACGGAATATGCCCGACAGTTTGGGATAGATAAATTTGTGGCCATTGGTACTATATGTGCCTATCCTAAATTTACTTCGGTTCCTTTTAAAGAAAAAGACCTGTGGAATGGTTATCCGGAAGAAACTAATGCTCCTTATGGATTGGCCAAGAAAATGATGTTAGTTCAATCACAAGCTTACAGGGCGCAATATGATTTTAATTCTATTTTTCTTTTGCCCTTGAATTTATATGGACCGAGAGATAATTTTGACCCCAAGAGTTCCCATGTTATTCCGGCCTTGATAAGGAAATTTGTGGAGGCAAAGAATAGGGGCGAGGAAGAGGTGGTTTGTTGGGGGACCGGTAAACCAACCAGAGGATTTTTATATGTGGAAGAGGCGGCAGAGGGGATTTTACTGGCTACAGAGAAATATAATAAGAGTGATCCGGTAAATCTGGGCACTGATTTAGAGATATCCGTTAAGGAATTAGCAGAACTAATTGTTAAGCTTACCGGATTTAAGGGTAAAATTAAATGGGATACCAGCAAACCTGATGGACAACCCAGGAGGAGATTAGATATCACAAAGGCTGAGCGGGAGTTCGGTTTTAAAGCCAAGATGGATTTTGTAGAAGGGATGAAGAGGACGATTAAGTGGTATAAGGAGAACAGGATATAAATGGAAAGAAAGTCTAAATTACCGCGAGTGAGTATAATTACACCATCATACAATCAGGGCCAATTTATACAAGAGACGATTGAATCTGTACTTAGTCAATCGTATCCCAACCTCGAATATATTGTAGTGGATGGTGGATCAACCGATGATACTCCTAATATTTTAAATGAATATAAATCTTCCATTGATAAAATAATAATTGAACGTGACAATGGACAGACTGATGCCATTAATAAAGGATTTCGTATTGCTACAGGTGAGGTGGTTGGCTGGTTAAATTCAGATGATATACTTTTACCTAATACCATTGATTTAGTAGTAGCTTGCTATAAAAAATATCCTGATGCAGTGATTTTTTATGGAGATGTAGTTGTTATTAATAATGAAGGCAGAATAGTTCGTACTTTGCAGCCATCTGAGCACTTAACATATAAGCAGCTTGTCAACGGGAGTGGTATGATAGTTCAACCAGGTTCTTTTTATCGTTGGGATATTGTGAATGAAGTTAATATGTTGCGACCAGAGTTCTACTTTATGATGGACCGAGACATTTGGTTGCGAATTTTATGTTATGGAAATGGAGTACATATTGGTAATTCTGTTGCGAAATTTCGTATTCATGCATCCGCTAAAAGTAGTGAACCCCCATTTAAATACTTAGAAGAGTTTATTAAATTAGAAAAAGAGCATCCTTCATCTTTATTCAGTCGCCGAAAAATTCAACTTTTCCGTGCTATATTTCGTTGTTTTATTGCTAAAATCAAAATGAAAATATAGGGGAATATTATTATAATGAAGATATTAATCATTCATAATGCAGGGAGTTCCAATCTGCCTTCTGGAGAATTAGTAGTAGTTAACCAAGAAGCTAAGGCATTACAAAACAGGGGAGTAGAAGTATATTGTTATATAATACAAAATAATAATATTAATAATCTATTTTCTCCTAGAACAATGGTTACTGGTCTGAATATTTTTTGGTCCTGTCGTTCATATTGCAAAATAAAAAAGCTAATAGATGAATATAATCCAGATATTGTTCATTTTCACTCAATTCTTCCCTTGGTGACAGTTTCGGGTTTTTATGCTTGTAAAACTAAAGGAATACCAGTTGTTCAAACTTTGCATAATTACCGCTGGTTTTGCGTGGAAGGCGGATTGTATAGCAATAATTCGTATTGTGAGGAATGTCTTCAAAAAGGAGCTTTAAGGGGAATAATCAAAAAATGTTCAAGAAAGTCATTTGCTGTAAGTACTGCACTGACTATCAATAATGCAATATATGTGAAATCAGGTATTTTATTTAATTTAGTTGATTGTTTTCTGTCTGTTTCTAATTTTCTTAAAGATAAATATATACAAGCGGGATTTCCAAAAGATAAGATTCTCGTAAAATATAATGGAATCGAATTAAAAAAAATTTTAGCAAAAGAAATTAGTGTTTGTAATAGAAACGGAATAACATTTGTTGGAAGATTAACCCCGGCAAAAGGGACAAAAATATTGAAAAATATTATTCAACAGATAGTCGATATTCCAATTAATATTATTGGTGAAGGGCCAGATTTGCAGGTACTTAGAAATTATTGCAGAGATGAAAAATATAAAAATGTTAAAATATTTGGAAGATTAGATTCTAATGAAGTATATGACATAGTCTCGAAGTCAACTTGTGTTGTGATACCTTCATTATCTCCGGAAGCAGGTAGTCTTGTACCAATTGAGGCACTAGCCTATGGCACTCCTGTGATTGTTTCGAGAATCGGCGCTTTACCGGAAATAGTTGAACAAAGTGGGGGAGGAATAATTATCGAACCCCCTGGGTCCTCAGAGAAATTTGTTTTAGCTATCAGAGAACTTTTAAAATCTCCAAAAAGAATTCAAGAAATGGGAACGAAAGGGAGAAATTTTGTCATAAAACATTTTTCAATGGATAAAAATATAGACAATCTTTTAAATATATACGGACAGCTACTCAAGAAAAGGAGTTGAGTTCTGATTACTTTTTTAGATTCGTATAGTTTTCAATATAAGAGTTTATGTAAAGCTATTGCAGGAATAAAACTTGATGAGATAGCTAACGATTACAAAAAAATCGGCGATAAAGTGTTTTGGGAGATGGCTAAAAATAACCGTGTGGAACCCATCGTTGCACATACTCTTATAGATGCTTTAGGTCGAGATAATGTTCCCACTCATTGGTTAAAGGCACATGAAGAGAATTTTAGCCGTATCTCTGCATATTTAGCCGAGTTAGATTATATTTCTAATAAGTTAGCCGAGGAGAATGTCTCGTTAATAGCTCTTAAGAATGGTGGTATTGCCCGAGGTATTTATCCTTGCCCAGGTTGTTGTCCGATGGGTGATTTAGATGTACTGCTGGAGAGAAAACATTTTAGGAAAGCACACCAAATATTATTGAGTCACGATTATCATTTTGAATTTCGCAGCCCTTTGGAAGAGCCCGATATTAAGGCAGCTGAAAAAAGTGGTGGGGCTGAATATTGGAAAATTTTATCCAATGGGGATAAACTATGGTTTGAACTTCAGTGGCGTGCAGTAGCAGGTCGTTGGATACGTCCTGAGCAAGAACCTTCTTCTGAGGATTTGATGAAGCGTTCAGTACCTGTATCTGGTACAAGTGTACGCATACTTTTTCCTGAGGATAATCTACTTCAAGTTGCTTTACATACCGCAAAGCATTCCTATTTACGGGCACCGGGAATACGTTTACATACTGATGTGGATCGTATTGTCCGATATCAGTCAATAGATTGGAATGTTTTTTTAAAATATGCTTTAAATTTTCAAGTGAAAACAGCTGTCTATTTTTCGTTAGCTATCCCTAAAACTCTTTTTGGTACTCCGATACCCGATGAAGTATTGGTTCGACTTAAACCTCCTGTTTGGAAAGAGAAATTAATTAGCAGTCGGATAAAGAAGGCTGGTCTTTTTAACCCTGATGAAATAAAATTTGGAGGATTGGGATATATTCTTTTTAATGTTTTGCTTTATGATGATTTCAATGGTTTATGGAAAGCTGTATTTCCTAATAGAATATGGATGAAAGAAAGGTATGGATTTAAAAATAATTTTCTTTTGCCCGCTTACTATTTAAGTAGATTGAAAGACTTATTATTTCGGAGAATATCTTAATATTTATTATATATTTGGGAGAAGTTAGTTGAGAGGAAAATTAATTGTATTTAGTGGACTGGATGGAGCGGGGAAATCAACACAGATTGAAATTTTAACAGAATATCTTCGTAGTAAAGGACAATTACCGAAGAGTATATGGACTCGGGGTGGATATACAAGTTATTTTAATTATCTCAAGAATTTAATACGGAAGTTATTGGGGAAAAGCATGCCACCACCGGGTCGCAATAAAGAACGCGAGCGGATAATGGGTAATAAATGGACACAAAAAGTCTGGTTAATCATTGCGCTATTAGATTTATTGAGAGTGTATGTTATACAAATACGATTATGGTTATGGTCTGACAAAATTATTATTTGTGACCGTTATCTGGTAGATGCCTTTATAGATTTTAAAATCAACTTTAAGAATCAAGCAATTGAGCGGTGGTTTTTATATAAATTATTACTATGGGTCTCTCCTCGACCTGATATCTCTTTTTTAATGCTTATTCCGGTAGAAGAAGCAATAAAACGTTCTGGTCGAAAAGACGAACCATTTCCAGATTCTCCCGAAATTCTTACCAAACGCTTGAGTATGTATCAAAGATTATCAAATGGTGAAAAATATAATCTTCTTGATGGTTTGAAATCACAAGAAGAGTTAGCATTGGAAATAAAGAAGATAATAGATATTTCACTCAAATAATATAAATTGAAGAGGTTTTATTTAATAATTATGAAAATTTCCCTTTTATTGAAACGAGAACCCTTTAGTACTATTTTTGAAGATACTATGTCTGCTTTTTTTAGTGATTATTTTAGTCAAGATTATAAAATTAAGTGGTACCAAACTGATTCTAAAATAGGAATAACTGCGTTTAAGAATGAGACTCAAATATGGAAATGCAATCCTCATTTAAATGCCATTTTTGTTCCTGGTGTAAAGAAAATAGTGCTTGAACCCATTATAAGAGAGTTTATTTATACTTCAGTTTGGTGGAGAAAACCTTTTCAGTATCTATATGTTAAAACAGCTACCCATGGGGTATGGGGAAAATATTTTGCAAAAATAAATATAAAGGTTTCACCAATGGTGCCTGATGCAAAAGATTTACTTATTGTAGGCGGGAATCATAAGTTACGGCTTTTAGATTATAAAAGAAAAAAATGTTTTATCGTTTTAAAGAAGGGATTTAATTCTAATTTCTACGAAGGTGAACTTAATGCGCGCAGGTTAGCTCATAATTTAAAACTCCCAGTTCCTTCTATTTTAGAAGAAGTTTCATCTGATATTAGATGGTATGCTGAGGAATATGTTATTGGTACACCTATTAATAGGTTAAAGGAAAGTAAAAGGAGCCGTTTTGTTCTCGGGGAATGCATTAAAGTACTTAGGATTCTTGGAGAACATACCAGGGAAGAAATCGAAGTGGAAAACTATGCAGAAAGACTGTCAGAATCTATTAAATCAAATGTTATCTCAAACCATCTTCTGATAGAGGAAGAGGAAGCAAGATTATTAGATTATTTAGATAAAGCTCGCAGTCTTATTGTAGAATTATCGCAAAATTATATAAAAAAAATGAACACTATTATTGTCCATGGAGATTTTCAACCGGGCAATATAATTATAAATAATGATTGTTATTGGATAATTGATTGGGAATATTCATACCGGAGGCAGGAGGAGTATGATGGATTGGTGTATTTATTAAAATCACGATTTCCTTGTGGATTGGCTCAAAGATTAAAAAATTTACTGAAAGATGATAGAATGTGGACAGATCCAATATTGTGTAAGTGGTCTGAAAATGGTGTAGGTAAGATGAGCTTGCGACATAAGCGGTTAATCTTAGCTATATTTTTATTGGAAGAGTTAAGTTTGCAAATAGAAGAAAATTCAAATCCTATGTTTAAAGAATTAGGGTCTGGATTTTTTGATTTTATTAATGAATTCCCTAAGGCCTCAGAGGTAATAAAATAAGTATGAAAAAGAATGAAAATGAACCGCGAATCATATTTTTAAATCAAGTGTCAGGGAAACTTTTTCTGGAATTAGCTGAAGGAGTAGCTGATGGTGTTGGTGGTCAGTGCATTTTGTATACGGGAAGTGATAAATCTAATGAAATTGAAAGTACCTCTAATTTAAAAGTAATTAAAGCACCCGAGTATCACCGGGGTAATTATTATTTTCGTTTATTGGATTGGTTTAAATATTTTTGGTTTATTTTTTGGAGCGTGCTAAAACAACCAAGTTCAGCTTTAATTTTTATTGTATCTAATCCACCTTTTCTTCCCTTAATGGGTTATTTAATGAAGAAGTTAAAGGGACAATCTTATGTTGTATTGATATATGATATTTATCCTGACCTGGCTATTTGTTTAGGGAAAATGTCAAGTCAAGGGCTTTTAACTCGTATGTGGCGTTGGTTCAATAAAATCGTATGGCAAAATGCAGAAGCGGTATTTACTATAGGAGATGATATGGCAATCAAGTTGGAAAGTATGTTTAAAGCTAATAGGACACAATTGGGTCATATTGCTGTAATTCTTAATTGGGTTGATCACAAGCTTATAAAACCGTTACCCAAAGAAAAAAACTGGTTTGCGCAAAAATATAAGCAGGTTGATAAATTTACCGTTCTTTATTCAGGTAACTTAGGAGCTACTCATGATTTAGAAACAATTTTAGAGGCCGCAAAAGAATTAGGCAATTTTAATGATATACAATTTCTTATAATAGGCGATGGATATAAAAGGCCTTTTATAGAGAAATTTATAGACCAGGAAAAGCTTTCAAATGTATTGCTTTTACCTTTTCAAGCTGAAAATGTGTTGCCATATTCTTTGCCGACTGGAGATGTTGCTGTAATTACATTATCTAAGGGGGTAGAAGGATTATCGGTCCCGAGTAAGGTGTATTATGCAATGGCTGGTGGGTCAGCACTGTTATGCATATGTTCAGGTGATAATGAATTAAAAACTATAATTCAAAAACATCAATGTGGTATTTTGGTTGAACCTGAAGATGTGAAAAGATTTGTTTCTGCAATAAAAAGATTTTACAAGGATTCTATATTTTTGAAAAGCTGTAAAGAAAATGCGAGAAAAGCAGTAGAGAGTTATTATACTAAGAAAAATATTGAAAAGTATAGAGAAATATTGATGGATAAGTTGAAGTTTTTTCATAATAATTAATTTATATTAAGCGTAATTATAAAGGCGTCTTTAATGTTTTGTAATTTGAAAGAAGAATATGAAAAAAAATAAAATAAATATTTTAAAAAGAATAATTGATGTGGTGGTTAGTGGAATTGGATTGATTATATTATTTCCTATTTTTGTTATAATAGGAATATTAATCAAGATTGATTCCAAGGGACCGGTGTTTTTTAGACAGAAGAGAGTGGGTAAAGGTAGTAAAATATTTGTTGCTTATAAGTTAAGGACGATGGTGGATAGTGCAGAAAAGATTGGGTTGAGACATGAAATAAAAAAAGATGATGAGCGTATCACTCGAATAGGGAAACATTTAAGATGGGGTATAGATGAATTACCTCAATTGATCAATGTAATTAAAGGCGAAATGAGTATGGTAGGACCGAGGCCGGCATTACCCCATCAAGTAGAAAAGTATTCTGTACGGGAGAGGCGGAGATTGGAAGTTAAACCGGGAATTACCGGATGGGCTTTAATTAATGGAAGGAACGCATTATCGTGGTCAGAGCGCATAAAATTGGATATATGGTATATTGACCATTGGTCATTTTGTTTAGATTTAAAGATATTATTTAAAACTATTTGGGTAGTTATTTTTACTCGAGAGGGAGTTTATGGAAAAGACGGAATTAATTGGGATTATTTGGATAAGTAAGGAGTAAAAAGATGAAGGAAAGAGAAGTTAACGTTCTAATAACCAGTGCAGGCAGGCGTGGTGCATTAATAAAGTGTTTTAAAGATACTATTAAAGAAATGGAAAGGTGTAGAGGGAGGGTTATTTCTGTTGATGCCAATCTTTTGGCGGCTGCATTGTATTTATCTGATAAATATTATATTGTGCCAAGAGTTTCAAATTCCAATTATATTAATATTTTATTGAATCTTTGCATGGAAGAAAATATAAAATTAATTATTCCTACTATTGATACAGAACTTTTAATATTATCCCAAAATAAGAAAAAATTTGAAAAAAATGGAATTAGAATTGCTATATCAGATACTAAAGTGATAGAGGTTTGTAATGATAAATTAAAAACTTTTCAGTTTTTTAAAGAAAATAATATACCAACAGTTGAAACTTTTTTATATTATCAAATTGACGAGATACAAGATTTAAGCTACCCTTTATTTATCAAACCATGTAAAGGATCTGCAAGCATAAATACATATAAGATAAAGAATAAGAAGGAATTAGATTTTTTTGTAGATTACATTGAGAATCCGGTAGTCCAAGAATTTGCAGAAGGTCAGGAGTTTACTTTAGATGTCTTAGCAGATTTGCGTGGTAAGGTAGTAAATGTTGTTCCCAGAGAAAGAATTGAAGTCAGGGCAGGCGAGGTAAATAAAGGAAAAACTGTAAAAGATCAAAGATTAATTAAATTTGGGAAAATGATTGTAGAGAAATTAGGTGGAATTGGACCCATTACCATACAATGCTTTATAAAAAGCGATAAAATAAAATTTACCGAAATAAATCCCAGATTTGGCGGTGGTTATCCTTTATCTTTTGTTGCCGGGGCTAATTACCCAGAGTTATTAATTCGAATGGTTTTGGGAGAGAAGGTAGCACCAAGATTGGGAGAATTCGAAGAGAACTTATTTATGTTGCGGTGGGAAGATGCAGTATTTATAAAAAAAAGTAATTTAGATTTAAATAGAGGATAGAAGAAATTGTCGATTAGAGCACTTTTGTTTGATTTAGATGATACTCTTTACGATGAAAAGCAATTTGTAGAGAGTGGATTTTCTAAAGTAGCTGAATTTGTAGAAGATAAATTTAAAATTGAAAAAAAAGTTTATTATAAAATATTAATTGATATTTTTAATGGTGGTTCAAGAGGAAATATTTTTAATTCTGCCCTAGAGAAAGTAAATATTGCTTATAAGGAAAATATTATTCGCGCAATGGTGAGGATATACCGTGAGCATAACCCTAAAATAAAATTAGCAGAAGATATAAAATCATTACTTATAAAATTAAGGGAGATTTATTCTTTGGGTATTGTAACTGACGGTTATTTTAAAGTTCAAAAGAAAAAAGTTCAAGCCTTGAGACTGGAAGAGATGTTTGATTCTATTATTTATACAGATGAATATGGGAGAGAATATTGGAAACCTAATGTTCTTGGTTATAAACTTGCCTTAAAAGAGCTGAAGGGTTTATTACCAGAGGAGGCTGTATATATCGGAGATAATCCATATAAAGATTTTATCGGGGCTAAAAAAGTAGGAATAACTACAGTAAGAGTTATAAATCAGAATAGGGAATATAGTAATATAAGGTTAAATAAAGGATATGAGGCAGATTACGAAATAAGAGAATTGCATGAGATTATAAATGTATTAAAAGCACTAAAATAAGTTTGAAAAATTTAAAGTTAAAAGGATTAAGGGAGTTAAATATTATGAAGGTGCCATTATCGAGTCCGGATATTATAGAAAAAGATATTGAAGCTGTGGTAGGAGTGATGAAGACCAGATTTTTAAGTATCGGGCCTAAAGTAGTGGAGTTTGAGAAGAAAATGAGCAGTTTTTCCGGAACAAAGTATGCGGTGGCAGTGAATAGCGGAACCAGTGCTCTTCATTTAATTATTCGAGGAATGGGTATTGGAGAAGGCGATGTTGTTGTTACTACTCCTTTTAGTTTTATTGCATCGAGTAATTGTATTTTATTTGAGAGAGCCAGGCCTTTATTTGTAGATATTGAGGAGGGGACTTTGAATCTGGATGCTGATAAGGTTGAGAAAAAATTGGAGAGCTTGAGTGGCGAGGAGTTAGCGAAAGTAAAGGCTTTGTTGGTGGTAGATGCCTTTGGACAACCGGCCGATTGGGTTCGCTTTACGGAAATCGCCAAAAGATATAATTTACTTTTGATAGAAGATTCGGCAGAAGCTTTGGGGTCGGAATATAAAGGCAAAAAATGCGGTTCTTTTGGCGAAGCGGGTGTATTTGCCTTTTATCCTAATAAACAGATTAGCACCGGTGAAGGCGGTATTTTAGTTACCGATGATGCGGAATTGGCAAGATTGGCCAGAAGCATACGGAGTCAAGGTAGGGGAGAAAGCGGAGAATGGCTGGACCATGAAAGATTGGGATATAATTTTCGGATGGATGAGTTGAGTTCTGCATTAGGATGTTCTCAGATGGAAAGAATTGAGGAGATTTTGGATAAAAGAACAAAAGTTGCTGAGATGTATAATGAGAAATTAAGTGAAGTGGAGGAAGTGCAAGTTCCTTATATTGCTCCTTATGTCAGCAGGATGAGCTGGTTTGTTTATGTGATTCGATTGGATAAATATATTAACCGGGATAGGGTAATTGAATATCTCAATCAGGAAGGAGTTCAATGTAAACCATATTTTACTCCTATTCATTTACAGCCATTTTATAGGAAGATGTTTGGTTTTAAGGAAGGTGATTTTCCAATCACTGAGGATGTATCAGGAAGAACGATTGCCTTACCATTTTTTAATAATTTAAAGGAAGAGCAGATAGATTATGTGGTGGAGAAATTGAAAAAATCAATTTTGTTGTTTTCTTAATTTGTTAAGAATTATCAATATTTTTTAGTAATAGAGGTAAAAAAAATTGAAAAAACCGTTTGGAAATTTTTTTTGGATTGGTTTGGACTTATTGTCAATCAATATCGCCTTTGTTCTTTCGGTGATATTGAGATTTGGAAAGGATTGGGGGGAATATCTTGATAAATATAAAGCTGCCTTTATTTACCTTACCATTTTTTATTTTCTATTTGCTCTAATTTTTAAGTTATATAATAGAATTTGGATTTATACAAGCATTAACAGCCTTTTTATGGTTACTGTGACCATTGCCTGCGCAGTGGCGGCTTGCGTATTGTATTTTAATATAGGAAAAGAAATTTCTTTTCCCAGAACAGTTCAGGCCTTAACCTGGTTTATTAGTATTTCTCTCATTGGAGGCAGTAAACTATTATGGAGGTTACACTGGGAAAAAAGAACACCTTTTAAAAGAAGGAGTGAACAAATATTAATTGTAGGGGCAGGAGATGCGGGAAATATCGTTTGCCGGGAGATTGATAAAAGAAAAGATTTAGGTATTTTAGTTGGTTTTGTTGATGATGATACTGCAAAGATTGGCAAGATTATTCATAATAAGAAGGTATTAGGTTCCATTGAAAATATTAACGAGATTATTAAAAAAGAAAAGGTGGGGATGGTAGTTATTACTATTCCTTCAGCAAAAGGTAGTGAAATTAGAAGGATTGTTAACAAAATAAATACACAAAATATCAAAATAAAGATTATGCCGGGAGTATATGAACTGTTGGGTGATGAGGTAAGTGTTTCGCGGATTAGAGATGTTCAAATGGAGGATTTATTAAATCGAGAATCTGTAAATTTGAATATTAAAAAAATATCCGGATATATAAAGGGAAAGAAAATCATGGTCACCGGGGGAGCCGGTTCTATCGGTAAAGAATTAGGTATGCAGGTGTGTAAATTTTCTCCTGATGAATTGATAATATTAGACCATAATGAAAATGGTCTTTTTTATATAGAGAGAGAGATTAGAAAAAAATATCCTAAATTACAGATTCATATCATCGTAGCAGATATTAGGAATAGAGAAAAAATAGAGAAAGTATTTAAAAATTTTCAACCGGAAGTTGTTTTTCATGCGGCAGCCCATAAACATGTTCCCATGATGGAATACCATCCGGATGAAGCAGTAAGTAATAATATTATTGGAACAAAATATTTAGTAGAATTAGCAGATAAATACGGTGTAAATAATTTTGTAATGATCTCAACTGATAAGGCCATCAATCCTACCAGTGTTATGGGAGCAAGCAAGCAGGTATCCGAAATGATAATAAAAATGCATGGCAGAAAGAGCAAAACAAGTTTTGTTGCCGTTCGTTTTGGAAATGTTTTAGCGAGTAACGGAAGTATAGTGCCAATATTTAAAAAGCAGATTGCCGAGGGGGGACCGGTTACGGTAACAGACAAAGAAATGAAGAGATATTTCATGACTATTTCAGAGGCAAGTCAGCTGGTAATACAAGCCGGGGGATTAGGCATTGGAGAGGAAGTATTTATTTTGGAAATGGGAGAACCTCTAAAAATAGTAGATTTAGCTCGGAACTTGATTAAGCTATCAGGTTTTGCTCCCGATGAAGATATTAAAATAAAATTTACCGGAATAAGACCCGGTGAAAAACTATTTGAAGAATTACTGACTGAGAATGAACGAAACAGAGTACTGGGAGAAAGCGGACATGAAAAAATATTTATAGCTCAGACCGAAGATGTAAAGGGGGACAAATTAGAAAAAGATATTGCTGAATTGGAATTATTGGCAAAGGATTTAGATGATGAAGGAATCGTGAGGAAGATGCAAGAGATAGTACCGACCTATAAACCTAATCGGGATATGCTAAAGAAATAATGTTTTATAATTTTGGGTGAGTTTTATAATTTGCCGCTTAATTTAATCATTTGTGAATAGTTGCAATTTACTGTTAGGCAGGCGGTTTGCCTGTCTTTATTTTTCATTAATCTGCATTGAATGTTTATTTTTTTTAGTGTTAACTAATATTAAAAAATACAAATTAAAGTGATATGAATAAAAATTATCCAATTTGGGGAACAAAAAATGAAAAAAAGGATTCTTGTAACCGGTGGAGCTGGTTTTATTGGTTCTCACCTTTGTGAAAAACTTCTAAATCAGGGCAATGAAGTAATCTGTGTCGATAATTTTTTTAGCGGAAGTAAGCAAAATGTAATTCATCTTTTTGATAATCATTATTTTGAAATAATCCGTCATGATATTGCTTTTCCCTTATATATAGAAGTAGATGAAATATATAATTTAGCCTGTCCGGCCAGTCCCATCTATTACAGTATTGACCCGATACAAACTACCAAGACAAGTGTCATGGGGACAATTAACATGTTGGGGCTTGCCAAAAGATTAAAGATTAAAATATTGCAGGCTTCCACTAGTGAAATATACGGAGATCCGGAAGTGCATCCTCAGCCGGAGAGTTATTGCGGAAATGTAAACCCTATTGGCCCTAGAGCTTGTTACGATGAAGGCAAAAGATGTGCAGAGACATTATTTTTTGATTATTATAGACAATTAAAAATAAAAATTAAAGTAATAAGAATTTTTAATACTTACGGGCCAAAAATGCAGCCGGATGATGGTAGAGTTGTAAGTAATTTTATTGTACAGGCTTTAAAGAATAAAGATATTACTATATACGGTGATGGAAGCCAATCGAGAAGTTTTTGTTATATAGACGATTTGGTAGAAGGTATGATTAAAATGATGAATAGCGGAGATGATTTTGTAGGTCCGGTGAACCTTGGTAATCCTAAAGAATTTAGTATTTTAGAACTAGCAAAAAAGATAATTAAATTAACTAATTCAAAATCAAAAATTATTTATGAAGTTCTTCCCGATAATGATCCAAAACAGAGACAGCCAAATATTAATCTGGCCAAGAAACAGTTGAAATGGAAACCAAAAATTGAGCTCGATGAAGGTCTAAAAAAGACCATTAGTTATTTCAAAAGGATATTAAGTTAACTGAGCTTGTTATATAGTATAAATAAATACATATTAATATTTATTTTTTAAAAAGGAGCTAACCATAATAGGTATTATCTTGGCTAGTGACTCGGGAAGTCATCCTAACCTCTTAACCAAATTAATTGGCTTTTATAGCAAATATTTAAAAGGGTTTTTATGGAGTGGTAAAAGATAACAGAGTAAAGAAAATGGAGATAAAATTATGAAGGTTCTTCATATAGGATGGGGATTTAGACCTTGGCGAGGTGGAGGAATTATAGAATATGCTGAAGATTTAATGGAAAAGCAAATACAAAAAGGATGGGAAGTCTTATATTTCTTTTCCGGGAGACATTATTTATTTATTAAACGGCCAAAATTATTGAAACGGAAGAGCAAAGGAATTATAATGTTCGAAATAATTAATTCTCCTATATTTCATGGTTCAGATGGAGGCACATTATGCCCACAAAAAGATATACAAGAACCTTGGACTGAGAAGTTTTTTAGAAAAGTACTAAAGGAAGAAAATCCTGATATTTTATATATTCAGGAAATGGCAGGACTACCCATTTCTTTGATAAAAATTGCCAAAGATGAATTTAATATACCTATAATAATGATTTTACATGATTACTTTCTTTTATGCCCAACTTTAAAATTAATGGATTATAACGGTAATTTGTGTACTGTAAAAGGGAATATTGGAGACAGATGCCTGAAGTGTTGTGAGTATGCGCCTAAGAATAATAGATATTTAATAAAAAAGACCTTAACTTATTATTTAAAAAGAATATCTCTTTATAAACCATTAAAATTGTTTTCTGTATCTTTAAAGAGAATATATGATTTAATAATTTCTTATAAAGATAACCCTGCTATAGATACCAATTATGATAATGATTTATCCAATCTTTTTCAAAAAAGAAGAATCATCAATCTAAATTCACTGAAAAAAATCGATTTGTTTATTGCTGTATCCAACAAAGTAAATGATATTTATAAAAATTTCCTGAAAATTGATAATATAATAACTTTACAAGTTAGCGTGAAACATTTAGATTACATATTTCCCAAAAGAAAGGAAATGATTAATTTTCCAATTAGCTTCTTAACTCTTAATGGGTGTTCTTCAGAAAAGAAAGGTTCAAAATTAATGTATGAAACTATAAAAATACTTAATTCTAAAGGGTTGGATAGTTATTTTGAATTGCGTATCTGGGGAAGTTTAGATGAAGCCATAAAGAATATTTTGAAGTTTAAAAATGTATATTATTACGGTTCGTATAATGTGAAGAATCTAAATTACATATTGAAAAAAGCTGATGTGGGCATAGTCCCCTCAATATGGGAGGAACCGTATGGATTAGTAGGTATTGAACTTTTAGCAAAAGGAATACCGGTTATTGGCAATAAAAGGGGAGGGATTGTCGGCTATACTGTAAATAATTATACAGGATGGATAAATAAATGTGCAACTGCTCAAGAATTAGCAAATATAATAGAAAAAATAATTGAAAATCCTGGGACAATTTTAGAGCTTAATAAAAATATTTTGGAAAATAGGCGCAAAATTTTGAAAACAATGGAACAACATTTTCAAGAAACAAAAGACGTATATTATAATCTAATTAATTGCTATAGGTAGGGTAAAAAAAGTAATGGCAAAATACATAATTATTGGAGCAGGTCTTTCCGGTTCTGTAATTGCTGAAAGAATTGCGAATGTTTTAAAGGAAAAAGTTTTAATTATTGAGAAAAGAAATCATATCGGTGGCAATTGTTATGACTACAAAGATAAAAATAATATTTTAGTGCATAAATACGGACCACATATTTTTCATACTGACTATAAAGAAGTTTGGGATTATCTTTCGCAATTTACCGATTGGATTTATTATCAGCATAGAGTTTTGGGATATATTGACGGAAAATACGTTCCGATTCCTTTTAATTTGGATACACTCTATCAATTACTACCTAAAAACCTTGCCAGGGGTTTAGAGAAAAAATTAATAGATAAATATGGATATAATAAGAAGATACCGATATTGGAATTAAAAAAAGTAAAAGATAAAGATTTATGTTTTTTAGCAAAGATTATATATGATAAGGTATTTTTTAATTATTCGAAAAAACAATGGGGACTAAAACCTGAGGAAATTGAACCCTTGGTAACTGCAAGAGTTCCGGTATTACTCTCTCATGACGATAGATATTTTCAAGACAGGTATCAAGCAATTCCCAAAGAGGGTTATACAAAATTATTCGAAAAGATACTCCAAAATAAAAATATTGAAATTCGGCTCGGAACAGATTTTAAGGATGTAAAGAATAAACTAAAATATAAAAAAATATTTTATACGGGACCGATTGACATGTTTTTTGATTATAAATTTGGAAAGCTTGACTATCGGTCTGTAAATATTGATTTTCAGACCTATCATATGAAAAGTTATCAAGAAACAGCAGTAATTAATTATCCAAACAATTATGATTATACTAGAATTACCGAATTTAAAAAATTTGCCTTGACTGAAAGTAATTATACTACTATAGGGAAAGAATATCCGGGAAATGATGGATTCATGGCTTGGCCAATATTAAATGAGAAGAATAAAAAAATATTTAATAAATATTGGCAAGAAGTAGAAAAAATAAAGAAGGGAAATATTTTTTTTATTGGTCGTCTCGCAGAATATAAATATTACGATATGGATGATGCAATTGCAACATCATTAAAATTATTTCATAGCGTAAGGGATGAATTATAAGAAATAATTAAAAGATTTAAATTAGATACCAGTATGCAAGTGACGAAACAGGGGGAATATTTTCCAGGAGAGACATAATATTTTGCAAAATATGGGAAAAAATAATATTAAAGTTAATCAAATATCATCATCGAAAAATGATACAGTATGTGCTGTGGTAGTAACTTATAATCGCAAATCACTATTATTGGCATGTTTAAAAGCTCTAAAAAAACAATCAAAGCTAATAGATGGGATATATATAATTGATAATGCCTCAACAGATGGCACTTCAAAAAAATTGTTGGAAAATAATTATATACCAAAATTACCCCCTGCTAATTTAACGAAGCCCTGGGAAATATCTTTTTCGATTACAAATTCACTGATAAAAACAATTAATTCTCAATCGCAAATTAAAATATATTATATAAAGATGCATGAAAATACTGGAGCAACGGGAGGATTTTATGAAGGCGTTAAAAGAGGGTATAATCAAGGTTATGATTGGTTGTGGTTAATGGACGATGACTCAGAACCCAAAGAAGACGCATTAGAAAAGTTAAGTAGATATTTTCAGCGGAAAAACGTAAGCGCATTAGCGGGTGTTGTTAGGAATGATGTAGGAATATCTTTCAACCATAGAGGATTAGTAGGTTTTAAAAGAATATTTCCACTAATACAAAAACCCTTAAGGGCTGAATTTTATAAAAATAATAATAGTGTGGAAATCGACATGGCTTCCTTTGTAGGAATTTTAGTAAGCAGAAAAGCAGTTCAAAAAATTAATTATCCTAAAAAAGAATTTTTTATCCATCACGATGATGTCGAATATTGTATTAGATTAAGAAAAATAGGGAAGATATTACTGATTACGGATAGCATTATCATCCATAAAGACCCGGGAGAACAGAAAGGTATTAATAAATATTTCTTAGGCAAAGGTTCACCAAGGATACCATATGAAAAATTATGGATTAAATATTATGGCAGAAGAAATTTAATTTGGCTTGGTAAAAAATATAGTATCAATAAATTTAATTTTTATTGCATTGGATTTTGGACTTATTTGCATTCGATTGTAGGTATTATAGTATATGATGA
>DAOUWX010000176.1 GCA_030666935.1 Atribacterota bacterium
ACAGAGAGAAGTAGGGGCGTATTGCATACGTCCTCATGAGGTAGAGACATGGCGTGCCGTGTTATTGAAGAAATAGACAGGCGGGACGCCTGTCCTACGGAGGGTAGACACAAGGTCTACCCCTACTAATAACTTTTCATTTTTTACTAATTTAATTGGCAAATTACTTAATTGTATTTTACTTACATTTATAGCCCGCAACTATACGCTAAACGCTGTACGCTCAACGCTAATTTTATATTAACAACTAATTTAATCTGTTTAAACAGGAGGATAAATAATCATGAGTATACACATTGGAGCAAAAGAAGGAGATATTGCCGGTACGGTTTTACTTCCCGGAGACCCCTTGAGGGCAAAATATATAGCAGAAAATTTCCTTACCGATGCTATCTGTTATAATAAAGTACGTGGTATGTATGGTTATACCGGAACTTACAAAAGGAAAAGAATTTCTATCCAGGGGACAGGTATGGGAATACCTTCTATATCAATATACGTAAATGAACTTATCACAAACTACAAGGCTAAAAATTTAATCCGAATCGGAAGTTGTGGTTCCATGCAAGCTGATATAAAAATAAGAGATGTTATTTTGGCTATGAGCGCCTCGACGGATTCCCACATTAATAAGATACGTTTTAATGGCATGGATTATGCTCCGACTGCAAATTTTAACCTCTTAAAAAGAGCTTATGATATTGCCTTAGAGAAAGATATCTCGGTAAAAGTAGGGAGTGTTTTAACCTCCGATACTTTTTATAACGATGACCCTAATTCCTGGAAGCACTGGGCAAATTACGGGGTATTAGCGGTAGAAATGGAGACAGCTGTCTTATATACTCTGGCAGCAAAGTTTAAAGTCAATGCCCTTTCGATTTTAACTGTTTCCGACAGTTTAGTAACCAGAGAAGAGACCACTTCAGAAGAGCGGCAAAAGACCTTTAACCAGATGGTAGAAGTTGCTTTGGAATTAGCAGAATAGCTAAAATTCAATTTAATTTTTTTATTATAATATTAAAATAGAGGAGGATAAAAAAATCAAAATAACCGTTTTAGTAGACAATAACACTCTGATAGACCGCTACTTTTTAGGCGAATCGGGGGTATCTTATCTTATTCAGGATGAAGGATGTAAAATATTATTTGATGTAGGGTATTCAGATATTTTTATTAAAAATGCACAGAAGATGAATATTCATTTCCGGGACTTAGATTACCTGATCCTTTCACATGGACATCTCGACCATACCTGGGGATTAATTTATTTAATAAGCTATTATACAGAGGCCCTGATAGAAAAAATAGATTATAATACACTAACTTTAGTTGCCCATCCTTCTACTTTTTTGGCGAAGAAACTCGAGGGCATTAAACAGATAGGTTCTTTAATTTCCCAGGAAGAATTAAGCAGGCATTTCAAAATGAAATTGAGCAAAGAACCGCAATGGTTAACAGAAAAATTGGTATTTCTGGGGGAAATAGAAAGAAAGAATGATTTTGAAGCAAAAAGTCCAATTGGAAAGGTGGTAAAAGATGATTTTGAAGAGGATGATTATTCAATAGATGATTCTGCCTTGGTTTACCGCTCAGCAAAAGGCTTGGTGATTATTACCGGTTGTTCTCATTCAGGGATTTGCAATATCGTGGAATATGCTAAAAAGATTTGTAATGATGATAGGATAATTGATATAATCGGGGGATTTCATTTGCTTAATCCGGAGAAGAAACAGTTAGAGGGTACTTTGAAATATTTGGAGAAAATTAAACCTCGTGAAGTGCATGCCTGCCACTGCACCGATTTAAAATCAAAAATTGCCTTATCTCAAGTAACGAACCTTAAAGAAGTAGGTGTAGGTCAAACCTTGGAGTATAAATAGATAGCCAAGGTTCAATACAATAAAATAGGAGATAGAGAGAAATTTATTACCGATCTTTTTTTGAGGTATTTTATGGATAGAAATTTACAACAGCGATTCTGGGAAATAGATTTCCTGAGAGGAATTGCCATAATAATGATGGTGCTCTACCACTTGCTTTACAATCTGCACTATTTTGCTCATTATAATGTCAATGTGTATTCCGGATTCTGGATGTATTTTGCGCGGGTGACTGCTACGACATTCATTTTTTTAGTCGGGGTATCTCTTAGTATCAGTTTTTCCAGGACTAAGAAAATTCATAGGGATAGTAATAAATTATTCATAAAATATCTTCGAAGAGGTTTGAAAGTATTTTCCTGGGGTTTAATTATAACCCTGGTGACGCGAATATTTTTAGGTAAAGCTTTTGTAATTTTTGGCATACTTCACCTTATCGGAATTTCCATTATCTTGGCTTATCCTTTTTTGAAACTCCGCTATTGGAACTTACTAATCGGCTTACTTTGTATATTTTTAGGGGCATACTTAAAAGGCTTTTCCTTTGATTTTTATTGGCTGTCATGGTTAGGGTTTAAGCCGGCTCAATTTTATTCAGTTGATTATTTCCCCCTTTTGCCCTGGTTTGGAGTAGTTTTAATAGGGATATTTACTGGTAATTTACTCTATTCAGATTCCACTCGAAGGTTTCAACTTGTTGATATTTCTTTCTTTTCAGGGATAAAAGGCTTCTGTTTTTTAGGAAAGCACTCCTTATTAATTTATTTGCTCCATCAGCCCTTAATAATTGCGGTACTCTATTTTTTGGGTATGGTGAATGTAAATTTACTCTAATTTCTTCTGTTATTTTTTAAGTATTTATTTACGAAAAACTCTCCGATATCTTAGTCTTGTAAAAATTAGATTACAGTAGACAGATTATTTGAGGTTTTTTACTATTTTATTAAATTGGTCTCCCCGGTCAAATTCATTTTTAAACATCCCGAAACTGGCTGCTGCGGGGGAGAGGAGAATAAGATCATTTGCTTTAGCTTGTTGCAGGGCTATTTCGATTCCTATTTTTAGATTTGATGTTTGGATAATTTTTTCTGGATCAAGATGTTTTTTTAAGGCAGAAAATATTTTTAAAGAGGCATCATAATCGGGGTGCTGCAGGAGGATAATCTTTTTAACTTTTTTATTTTGTCCGATAGCTATCCCAAAATTTTCATAATTTAATTTTTTATCTTTTCCACCCAGGAACAAAATAATAGCTTGTCCGGGAAAAGACTCTAAAGCAGCTAAAGTTGCTTCCGGAGTGGTGGCACAGGTATCATTATAAAATTTAATTCTTCTAAATTCCCCAATAAATTCTAATCTGTAAGGAACTCCGGGAAAATTTTTTAAAGCTTTTAGAATAATTTCACCCGGAATATTATGTATAAAGCCTACTGTGCTTGCTGCTAAAATATTTTCCAGATTATGTAGCCCGGGTAGAGGGAGATCGGATATTTTGGCAAAGGTCATTTTAAATTCTCCTGATTGAAAGATCAGCTCATTATTTTTTAAATAACATCCTGGTTTTGTCTTTTTTTTAGCACTGAACCAGTAAATCGGTAATCCGGTTTCTTCTTTAATTTTAATAGTTTCTTCATTATCATAATTTACTATCAGATTATCATTTGGGCTTTGGTGCTTGAAGATTAATTTTTCTGACCGGATGTACTCTTTATAATTAGGATAACGATCTAAGTGGTCAGGCAGGACATTGATTAAAACTGCTGTTTGGGGTCGAAATTTATAGTCTTTTATCCCCTCCATTTGCCAGGTAGATATTTCCAAGATTAGCCAGGTTTGAGGATTGATTTTTTCCAAAATGTCTAAAACGGAGATACAAATATTACCGGCTAAAATTGTATCTTTTTGAGCTTCTTTAAAAATATGATAGATAAGTTGAGATACAGTGCTTTTACCTTTTGTTCCGGCAACGGCAATTATATTTTTTGAGGGGCAAAGCTGAAAGAAAAGATCCAAATCGGTTTTAATGGGAATTTTATGTTTTCGGGCAATTTTTAAATACTTTGAATTATGGGGAACAGCTGGGTTTTGAATTACCATATCTGTATTGATAAAATCTTCTTCCCGGTGTCGGCCCAGGATATATTTAACATCAAGGCTTTTTAATTTTTCTAAAGAAGGTTCAAGTTCTTCTTCAGTCTTTAAATCCGTAACTAAGATTTTAGCACCCGCTTTTGCTAAAAACCGGGCAACTCCCAAGCCACCTTTATTTAATCCTAATCCCATTACAGTAATCCTTTTATTTTTTAAATCTTCAGGACTTTTTATCATTCGAAATATAATTCCTTTTTAATCTATCTTTCTTTAATAAAATTAAAAAACCTGTTGTCTAAATATAACAAAATTAAACTAATATTTCAATTAATAAAAAAGAAAGTATTGAGTATATAGTATATAGTGAAGAAAAGAAATAAAACAGAAGATTTGTTAGTTAGCCCACTAATCGTAGGACAGGTGTCTCGCCTGTGAATGTAAATGTAGGGGTTTGATTCATCAAACCCGTTTCGGGGCGGATAAATCCGCCCCCTACAAAAAATAGAAGAATACATATGAATAATCTTTATACCCCTTTCTCTTTCTTTCTTAACTCGATACTCGATACTTTCTTTTAATTTATTTGACTAAG
>DAOUWX010000303.1 GCA_030666935.1 Atribacterota bacterium
AATTCCTCTGCTTTTTTAAAATCATCTACATCAAGAGCTAAACCCAATCTTTTTCTCGCCGTTAAATCCATTTTCTCCCCCTTTATTTTTACTATATTTTTATACTTCCTACTAATTCATTTACATCTTCAATATTATTTTCTGTTAGATATTTTTCTATTCCTTCTATAATTTCAATAGTTACCCTGGGATTTACAAAATTTGCTGTTCCTATCTCTATTGCCCGGGCTCCGGCAATGATAAATTCCAGTGCATCCTCAACTTTTATTATCCCCCCTATCCCGATTACCGGGATGTTTACCGTCTGAAATACCTGCCATACTAACCACAGGGCTACCGGCTTCACCGCCGGACCGGACAGGCCGCCACTGACATTAGCCAATTTTGGTCTGCGAGAATCAATATCCACTACCATCCCTACTAAAGTATTTATCAAGGATAAAGCATCCGCTCCTGCTTCCTCGGCTGCTTGGGCAATTGTTTTGATATCTGTAACATTAGGCGTTAATTTTACAATAAGAGGGAGAGAGGTGGCTTTCCGAATACTGCTTATTATTTTATAAGTTGCTTTAGCATTTGTTCCCCAGACCATACCTCCTTTTTTAACATTAGGGCAGGAAATATTGACCTCCAGACCGGCAACTCCCATCTCCTTTGAAACTTCTCCTAATCTTCCGGCTAATTCTACATATTCTTCTATGGTATCCCCGGAAATATTTATAATCACCGGAGTATTATACTTTTTTAAATAAGGTAATTTTTCCTTGATTAAAACTTCCACTCCTACATTCTGTAAACCGATAGCATTAAGCATCCCCGAAGGGGTCTCTATGACCCGGGGAGGAGGATTCCCCATCTTTGGTTTTAGAAAAATTCCCTTTAGAACCATCGCTCCCAACTTATCTAAATCAATAAATGGAGAAAATTCTTCACCATAACCAAAAGTCCCTGAGGCAGTCATCACCGGATTTTTTAACTTTATCCCAGCTATTTTTACTTCTAAATTAGGTTTATCAATCATCCCAAACCACCTCACTTCCTTCGAAGACAGGTCCATCTACGCAGACTCTCTTATATTCATATTTAACTTTGTCTTCTTTTTTATCCTTAGTCTTTATCTTACAGACGCAGCCTAAGCAGGCACCTATTCCACAAGCCATTCGTTCTTCCAAAGATACCTGGCAATTAATATTCACTCTCAAAGCAATCTCATTGATCTTTCTTAGCATGGATTTCGGTCCGCAGGCAAATATCTGGTCTGCTAACCAATTTTCTTTAATAGTCCTTTTTAATAAATCAGTAACCAGACCCTTATACTTATAACTTCCATCATCAGTGGCAATATCTACTTTTGCTCCCAAAAGCTTGAAGCTTTCCTCTCCTATGACTAACTCTTTCTTCAAGGCACCTATTAAAACTCGTACCTCTTTTCCCTGGGCTATAGATTCTTCAGCTAAAGCTAGCAAAGGAGCAACTCCTATCCCTCCCCCCACTATCATAATTTTCCTACTTTCGGGATAGATGCTAAAACCGTTACCGATGGGACCCATGATATCTAAATCATCTCCGACTTCCCTTTGAGCTAATAATATTGTGCCCTCTCCCATCACCTGGAACAAGGTATAAATTTCTCCTTTTCCTTTATCTATTCGATGGATACTTAAGGGGCGGCGCAGCAGGGGATAATTACCTTTACTGCATTTAATATGGATAAATTGTCCGGGAAGAGTATTTTGAGCAATTTCTGGAGCTTTTAACCTCATCAGATAAATATTGGAAGCAACTTCTTTTCTGGATAAAATCTTTACTTTAATATTTAAAATTACACTCACCTACTTTCATTTGATTCTCCAATTGACCAATTAGCCAATTCACCAATTAATCTAAAAACAATTTCACAACACAGCGCGTCATGTTAAATCATATAGACTCGATGCATCGTGTCTCTATATTATTAAACGAAAAACCATATTTCAAAATTCAAAACCTTTTTTTCGTATATCATATTGCGTATCTCGTTCCTATTTAAATGACAAAAAGAGAATAAACCTACAATCTGGAACATACAACTATTTACTTGTCACATATTACTCATCACTGTTTCTCTTTATCTTCTATCTTTTATTCTCTTTGCTAGATACGATTCACGAGATACGAGATACGATTTTATATGTCTTTTATCACTATTCCTACTTTGTCTTCCCCGTCTACTTCTTTTAAGTTAACTTTGACTATCTCTCTCTTGGAAGTAGGAATGTTTTTACCTATAAAATCTGCCCGAATAGGAAACTCCCGATGTCCTCTATCTATAAGAACCGCTAACTGAATTACCTGGGGTCTTCCTAAATCCACTAAGGCATCCATGGCTGCCCTTATTGTCCTTCCAGTATAAAAGACATCATCAACCAGTACTATTTTTTTCCGAGAAACATCAAAAGGTATTTCTGTTTTAAGCACCAATGGTTGGCGGGCAACCAAGGATAAGTCATCCCGGTAAAGGGTTATATCTAAGGTTCCTACCGGGATTTCCTTTTTTTCTATCTTAAAAATCTCCTTAGCTAATCTTTTAGCCAGGAAAACTCCCCTGGTCCTTATCCCAATGAGGGTAAGATTACTCACCCCTTTATTTTTTTCTACTATTTCATGGGCAATTCTTATCAAGGTCCTCCCAATTTCATTCTCCCCCATTACGACAGCCTTTTCCGGCATATGCACTTCTTTAAACCTCCTCTTCTACCTACCGTATAATTTAAACAAAAACCCCCTTACAACCCATTTTGGTTGATAAGG
>DAOUWX010000206.1 GCA_030666935.1 Atribacterota bacterium
CAGCTGGATGTTATGCGGCTCAATTGTTGAAGAATTATGGTTTTGAAACAAGAATAATTGAAAAACATATGGAAGTAGGGAAGCCAGCCAGGTGTGCCGGATTTGTAGGCAGACAAGTTTTTGAAAATACAGTACTACCAATTTCTGAAAGTTCTATTGTAAATAAAATCAATGGAGCTTTATTTTTTTATGGAAATGATAACTTCCTAATCAAAAGAAAAGATGTAGCTTATGTAATTGATCGGGAGAAATTTGATAAAAATTTAAGCCAGGGTTTAGATGTAGAGTTTGGGAAGAAGTTAATGGAGATAAAGGAGGAAGGTTCCGGTTATATACTAAAGACTAATGTCGACAATATTTATGCCGATTTGGTGATCGGAGCTGATGGACCGAACTCTCAGGTGAGAAAATTTATGGACATTAGTAGAAATAAAGGAAAAGGGGAGATAATAAAATATTATACAGGAGTTCAGTATAGAATAAACTTAGATAAGGATTTATTCTCTCCGGGGGTTGTCCAGGTACATCTTCGCGAAGGTGTTTCTTTTTTTATTTGGGTTATCCCGGAGGGCAACAATATTATCCGCCTAGGACTTATTTCAGATAATAGCCGAAAACATTTAAATCAGTTTATAAAAGACCTTAAAATTACAGGTAAAATTATTGAAAGATTAGCTGGAATTGTTTCTTTAGGATGCACTCAAAGTTTTTATAAAAATATTGCTTTAGTGGGAGATGCTGCCTGTCAAGTAAAGCCTTTGACTGGCGGAGGGATATATTATGGACTGAAATCAGCAGAGCTTTTGGCAGAGTGTATTAGGGAAGGAAAATTGAGTGAGTATGATAAAAGACTGAAGAAAAAATCTGGTAGGGAAATTAAGTTTGGCTTAAAAGGTCGCCAAATTTATGAAAAATTAAACAATAATGAATTAGAGGGAATATTTTTAATATTTAAAAAGAATGCAGGGTTTATTGAGAAAATAGCTGATTTCGAAAATCATTCTAAGATTTTTATAGAGGCGTTTAAGAATCCGAAAATATTTATGGAGGCCGGGAAAATTCTGGGTCGAAATTTGGGAAAGATATTATTTTAAGAGGAATAAGAGGAAGAGGAAAAAGAGGAGGGAGGAATAAATTGAAATCAATTATTCTTTGTGCGGGAAAAGGCACTCGCCTTAGACCGCTTACTCATACTAGTGCTAAACATTTAATTCCTATTGCCAATAAACCGGTATTATTTTATGCGATAGAAGCAATTAGGGATTGTGGAATAAAAGACATCGGTGTAATAATTGGAGAGACCGGAGAAGATATAAAGAACGGGCTTAAAGATGGCAGTAAGTGGGGAGTGAATATTTCTTATGTCGAACAGAAAGAAGCCCTGGGATTAGCTCATGCGGTATCAGTGGCTAAGGATTTTTTAGGGGAAGAAAAATTTTTAATGTATTTAGGGGATAATCTCCTGAAAAATGGAGTAGAAAACTATGCCGACAAATTTATTCAAGGAAATTATAATGCCTTTGTATTATTGACTGAAGTAGATAATCCGAAGCAATTTGGCGTTGCTGAAGTGGAGGAGGGAAGAGTAGTTCGGGTAGTGGAAAAACCCAAAAAACCGGTCAGTAATTTAGCTTTAATCGGAGTCTATTTTTTTGATAAAAATGTTCATCAGGCTATTAAAAGGATAAAACCTTCTGCTCGGGGGGAGTTAGAGATTACCGATGCCATTCAATGGATGATCGATAAGGGTTACAAAGTTGGAGCTGAAGTCATTGGGGGTTGGTGGAAAGATACAGGTAAACCGGATGATATTTTAGAAGCCAATCGTTTAATTTTGGAAGATATTGAGAGAGATATTGGTGGAGCGAAAGTGGTGGATGAGACCTCTCAGATTTCAGGAAGAGTAAAAATCGGAAAAGGGTCAGAGATTTTAAATTCCCAGATAGTAGGTCCGGTGATAATTGGAGAAAATGTCAGAGTGGTCGATTCTTATGTAGGCCCTTTTACTTCTATTTCTGAGAGGGTGGAAATAATAAAGAGTGAGATCGAATGCAGCGTAATTTTAGAAGAGAGTAAACTGGAATATATAAAGGGACGGATGCAAAGATGCCTGATCGGAAAAGGTGTGAAAATTTACCATTCTAAAGATCTGCCCCGGATATACGAATTCACTTTAGGCGATCACAGTAAAGTCGGTCTATTATAGAGATGTAAAGATAAAAAGTTTCCCAAAGGTGCTAGGCACCTTTGGGAAACTTTTCTAGAAGGAAGAGCCTAAGCTGATGTAGATATCATATCCTTTGGGGTCGGACAGGGCTTTGGCTGCCCCTAATCTTAAGGTAAAAGGAGAGTCGTATTTGTAATTAAAATCTGCTTTTAATTCTGCTCCGATACTTGATTTAAAATTCTGCCAGATAGAATTAATCTTATTTTCTTCATTGGTTATATTTATATTTACGCTGTTGCTGGCGCTTTCCCAGGCATTTCCGATATCGAAAAAGAAGGCACCGGAAAGTCTTTCTAAGAAGATGGAGAAGAGGCCAAGTTTAAGACTGTGTTCGATGTTGGCCAGAGGGAAGCGATATTCCAAGCTGGTTAAGAGGAGATTGTTTCCTTCGAGGGTGGCAGGCTTATAACCCCGCAGAGAGAAGGTGCTAGTGTCGGCATTACCAGGATTATCCGCAGAATAACTCCCTCCCAGTTTAAATTTTTCCCCATCCAAACCTGATTCTAATATACTTGAAGAGCAGGAGCCGGCTACCAGGCGAAGAGCTAATACCTGATGAAGGGGAGGCAGGGGAATAAATTTCCTGCCATCAAAGATTAATTTATCAAAAGTATAATCACCGCCCAAGGCTTTATCGGCATGTTCATAAGATAGAGAGAAGGAATTGCCTTGTTCGGGACTGATAGAGAATCCATATTTTTCTGCATCAGAATAGGAGTAGCCTAGTTTCAGGCTGCTGATTTTCTCCTGGTTAGCGTTTAAGGGAGATGATGTGTCAGCAGTAATAGATGGTTTTTCGTATTGATAACCTAAAGAAAAGATTTGTCGGTAAGGGCGAGAATTTGTGGTGGAGGCGGTCTGTCCTTTAAATGGGAAATAAATATTTATTCCGGTCTTACCCTTTTCCCACCAGGAGGTTTGAGTTTGGGAAGTTAAAACAGCATTACCGGACAGATAGAAATTAATAATAGGAAAATAGGTATAATTATAATAATTTAGGTTGTAGTTTAGGTTATTGCCAAGTATTCCATAAGTAATACTTAAAGGAAGAGAATGAAATTCTAACGCATCTTTCAATTCAGTAGAAAAACCAATTCCCAGGTCGCTTTCAGTAAGCTGGGCAGTGGGAATCCAATAGGTAGGTGGCCAGAGACTGGATAAAGAATTGTAAGGATGGATAGGGTAATTGTTTTTTGAAGAAGTATTTAGGCTATTAGATTGTTGTTGCATCGGCCAGGCGGTATTCTGTTGCGGGGTAATAATTTGAGGTTCAACATATTTTATTTCTACTTCTGTCCACTGATTGGAGTCTGTGTTTAGATCTATTTTCATAAGGTGCAGTTCATATCCGGTGGAGTGATAGGAAATATAGGCTAGCTGTGTACCATCGGGAGAAATAGCGGGTTGAAATGCCCCACCCAGGACATTAGTTATTTGATATAATTTTTTATCGGGGAGCGAAAAGGCAAAAATATTATAAATGCCGGTACGGTCAGAGGAAAAGAAAAGATATTTACCATCGGGAGACCAGCAAGGGCTGAGGTCAATTGATTTGTCTTTGAAGATGGGCTGAAGAGTAGAATTGCCGATATTGTTGGCATCAAGATTTAAAATATATATATCCTGATAACCCTGGCGCCAGGCAGAAAGGACTATCATGTCCCCATCAGGAGACCAGGAGGGTTGATATAACTGAGTATTATCATGAAAATCTGTTAGATAGACAATGTCTTCTTTGGTAATTGGTTTATAGGCGGGCTGGTTTTTCTTAATCGATGAATTCGAGGAATGTAAATTAATCAGGGCTAAATTATTTGTTTCTGATTGATTTATTACTGCCACGATTTGGGGATTATTCGGG
>DAOUWX010000156.1 GCA_030666935.1 Atribacterota bacterium
GAAATTCTTCTGCTATTAAATCTCCCTGACAAGCTAAGCAAATAAGCTCTTCGTCATCACAATTCCGATAATTAATAAAACCTTTTTCCCCTTCTTTTAGCTTCATTAATCAATCCTCCTTAGAAATTTGTATCTCGTATATCATTGCTTGTATCTTGTATCTAGTATCTAGTATCTAGTATCTCGTTAGAGAAACAAATTTTAGATATTTAAATTTAATATCCTTAATTATTTGCTTCTTTACGAGATACGATTCACGAGATACGAGATACATTACTTATATTTTCTTCCACCTTACCCCATTAGGAGTATCTTCGAGAAGTATTCCTTTTTCCTGTAATTTATCTCTAATCCGATCCGATTCAATCCAATTCTTCTCTTTTCTCGCCTTTTCTCTCTCTTCAATTATTTTCTTGATTTCTTGCTCGAAACTTTCCTCTTGATCAATATCTTTCAAAATGCCCAATATCTTGCCGGCTAATTCCTGATAAAATTTATTAATTTCTTCTAGTACTTCTTTGTTCTTTTGCTCCGGAGAGCTCAGGTAGATATTTACCTCTCTGGCAAAACTAAATAACCGGCTTAGGGCAACGGGGGTATTGAAATCATCATCCATGGCTTCTATAAATTTTTGTTTATTCTCTCTTCTTTTTTCTAAAATCAACTCATCATCTTTATCTATTAATTTTCTAAATTTACCCCGTTTTAATAAATGTTTCACATTATAAATTGTATTATTTAATCTCTGTAAACTGCTCTCCGCTTGTTGAAGCTGCTCTTCGCTAAAATTATAGGGGCTCCTGTAATGAGCCGAAAGGATGAAATACCGAATTATTTCTCCTTTGTATTTCTGGCTGATATCTCTTACTTTCATTATGTTTCCTAGAGATTTAGACATTTTCTGATTATTTAAACAAAGGTAGCCATTATGCATCCAGTATTTTACAAACTGTTGATTGGTATAAGCTTCGCTTTGGGCAATTTCATTTTCATGATGAGGAAAGATTAAATCTGAACCCCCGGTATGTATATCAAAACTTTTCCCCAAATATTTCATCGACATAGCTGAACATTCAATATGCCAGCCGGGTCTTCCTTTACCCCAGGGACTCTCCCAGGAAGGTTCTCCTTCTTTCGCTCTTTTCCACAAGGTAAAATCAATGGCATTTTTCTTTCTTTCATTTACTTCTACTCGGACACCAGATTTTACCTCTTCGATATTTTGACCGGAAAGTTTCCCATAATCTTTAAATTTAGATACATCGAAAAATATATCACCATCAATTTCGTAAGCATATCCTCTTTCTAGCAATCCTTTTACCAGATCTATTATCTCTCTGATATGTTCAGTTGCTCGAGGATGAACATCAGCTCTTTCTATATTAAGTGAATCAGCATCAACAAAATACTCTTGAATAAATTTTTCCGCTAATTCCGAAACTGTAATCTTTAATTCTTTTGCTTTATTTATCATTTTATCATCTATATCAGTTAAATTTTGTATGTATTTTACCTTGTAACCCTTAAATTTTAAAAACCTTCTAACTACTTCAAAGATTATAAAAGGTCGAGCATTCCCTATATGAATGTAATTGTAAACTGTAGGCCCACAAACATACATCCCTACTTCTCCGCTTTTTAAGGGGATGAATTCTTCCTTTTTTCGGGTCAAAGTATTATATATTTTTAATGGCATCTTTTTATTCCCTCTCTTGCCCTTAGCGCATATTTAGCACAGCGCAAAACTTAAAGTTCAAAACGCAAAGCCAAAATTCAAAGTTAAAAACTAAGAAAAAGTTTTGAATTTTGAATTATGGTTTTTAATTTTTCGCTTTTTGTTTTTAGTTATTTCCTCTATATACTACCCACTCTACGCTCTTTCTCTTCACTATATACGATATACGAAATACGATATACGAATTTTATTTTCTCGAAGACAATCTAACTACATTTTTAAATTCATTAGATTTCCTATGCATTACACTTTTCACCCTGCCAAAGATCATCCTACCGGCAGGAGTTTGCAAAATACTGGTAACCAAAATATTCACTTTTTTCCCAATATATTTGTGTCCATCTTCCACTACTATCATGGTACCATCATCAAGATAGGCAATTCCCTGCTCTGGTTCTTTACCTTCCTTTATTATTTGGGTATTCATTTCCTCTCCAGGCAAAATAACTGCTTTGAGAGCATTAGATAAATCATTGATATTTAAAACAGAAATGCCCTCAAGTTGGGCAACTTTATTTAAGTTGTAATCGTTGGTTATTACTTTGGCTTTAATATCTTTGGCAAGTCTAACTATCTTGGCGTCAACTTCCTTTGGTTCATTGTAATCTTTTCCAACAATTTTTACCTTATTCCTTTCGATTTTAGTCATTTTATTAAGTATGTCTAAACCTCGACGCCCTCGGTTCCTTTTTAAAGAATCTGAAGAGTCAGCAATATGCTGGAGCTCAGACAAAACAAAACGAGGGATTATAAGTTCGCCCTCTAAAAATTCTGTTTGACAAATATCTAAAATGCGGCCATCAATAATTACACTCGTATCTAAGATCTTGGGATGGACAAAATGTTTACTATTTTCTTTTCTTCTTACTTTATTAATATTTCTAAAATATCCAAAAAAATTGAATATTTCATCTTTTTTATTAATTCCAATATTTATTCCTAAAGCTCCCAGTATTACACTTAATATAATAGGAAGATAGGAACCAATTACGGGAATAAATGAGAGTGAATAGGCTAACAAATTTGCAATAATAAGACCAATAATTAATCCAATTGTAGCAGCAGCAAAGTTTTGAGTGGGTATTTTTTGTAAATAACAAATAATTTCTGAAAATAAACATTGGATTTTGGTATTAAACGAAAGGGAGAACAAAAAACCAACTGTTCCTCCTCCAGCTATTGCTAAGATCTTGAATAAAATATCATAATAAATATATAAGTCAGGAATAAAATAGAATTTATTGTATACCCAATAGCCTATCACTGCGCCAACAATAATAAATATTGTTTTTAAAATCCTTTTTGCTGGCATAGTTATTTCCTCCTTCTATGCGCTATTTTATTAATAAGAAAGTATAGAACTATCACCTCCCTTTTTTATATTTCACAAATTTTATTTTATAAATAATATCTTAAATTTATAATTTGATACTTATAACTCCAATAAAATTATTTACCTAAATACTAAATCTTCAAACTTTCAAATTATCCCTATGGATTCTCTGAAAATTAAATAAATTATAGCATGCTCCTTTATTTCTGTCAAAATAAGAATAATAATTCGTATCGAGTATCGCGTACATCAGCGTACAGCGTTTAGCGTATAGTAAAGAAAGAAGAAAACAGAAGCCAAAATCCAGGATTCAGAATCATTTTAGATTACAAAGTTATGTTATTTGTCAAGTTATTTTATATTCTTCTGACTTCTGATTACTGAATTCTTAAATAATGATTATAAGTTTTTAGTGTATTGTATAACGAAAACTGTAAATTCTATTTGAAACTAACGACTAATATGTCTTTTATTTTTATTTTTCTTATACTTATTACCCGCACCTATACGCTAAACTCTGTACGCTCCACGCTAGGTTTATTCACTATCGACTAAATAAATATTTCTTGACAAAGAGATTAACCTGTAAGTATAATTAAATAAAGTTAAAATTGAGAACTTTAGTAATTTCATTAAAACTATCTCGATATTTTTCTAAATGGTAAAATGTTTTCACGGGGGTACTAATTATGAATAAAGAAAACGGAAATGTTACTTTTCAAAAAAGTGTCGACCATTTTTTAATCCAGCATCGGAGTATCCTTGACCTTATGACTAAATATCAAGAATCTAATGCCCGAGTAAACCGAGCAATTGCCAAAGCAGTTACCCAATGTGGTTGTATAAAAATTAAAGCAAAGAAACAAACCATTCCTTCCAATACAAAATTAACTGAAATCTATAAATTTATGGATGCCCATATAGAAGGCTCATTATGTGATAGTTGTAAAGAAATTATCGAAACAGAACTAGGTTCAAGTCTTTTTTATGCTACTTCAATATGTAACATATTGAATTTAGATTTTGATGAAATAATTAAAAAGGAAGAAGAAAGAATATCAACTTTAGGTATTTATAATCTTACGTAATTTGGTTAGCTGGTTTATTAATCTACTGGTCTACCAATCACTTTGTCTATCGGTTAAGCAAGTTGCTAGTTGAGATTGCTTCGTCGTTGCACTCCTCGCAATGACATTTTATTTTTAATAGATTCTTGCTTTCTGCTTCCGCAGAGCCTACCCTTTTTATTCTATATCCTGTCTTCTGACTTTTATTTTTTCCCTTCTTCACTATATACTATATACTCAATACTCAATACTACCTTATCTTCTGACTTCTTTATTCTATTTTTTTAACCAGGTAACCAGGTAACTAAATGTATACGCTATACGCTATCTTACTAACGACTATTCACTATTCACTAACGACTAATTAAGGGCAATATTTATAGCTTTTTGAACGGTCTTTACTCCTATAATCTCTAAACCCTTTTTTGATGTAAAATTACTTAAACTCTTTAAATTGCTTTTTGGAATAATACATCTTTTAAAGCCCAATTTAAATACTTCCTGTATCCGTTTTTCTACTTGGTTCACCATCCTAACTTCTCCAGCCAACCCTACTTCTCCAAATATAACTGCAGCGGGATCAATCGGCACATCCTTAAAACTTGAAGCTATGGCTATAATAATAGCCAAATCTAAGGCAGGTTCTAATACTTTTATTCCACCGGCAATATTTACATGAACATCTTTAGAGTGTAAAGAATACCCTACTCTTTTTTCGAGAACCGCCAGGATAAGCAAAACCCGATTATAGTCTACGCCGGTAGTCATTCTTCGAGGTATAC
>DAOUWX010000065.1 GCA_030666935.1 Atribacterota bacterium
AAAACAAAGGTAAAACCTGAATAATTATAAATAAACATAATTAATTAAAATTTTTATAAATTTTATGATCAATAATTTATGTCCCGGCAACTTATTTAGATAAATAGAATAAAAAATAAGGCTAACAGGTTTTTAATTTTGTTAGCCTTATTTTATTGAAAACCTATTTGGTATATAGTATATCGTATATAGTATATAGTGAAGAAAATAGAAGTCAGAAGATAAGATAGTATCGCGTATATAGTAAAGATAGTTAACCGGTTATCCGGTTTGCCAGTCTACCGGTCGCCCGGTCTTCTGGTCTACCAGTCAATACAACAAGCAATACGATTCTACTTACTAAGAACCAAGAACTGAAAACCCGTATTTTATACTGACAACTATTTGCTAATGACTGAAATAAACCGGATAACTGGCAAACTGGGTAACTGGCCAACCAAATGGATTTATTTTTTAATAAAAGAAGGATTTTGAGATATTTTGTAGAATAAATATATTAGTAAATTAGTCCATCTCGTACTATGCACTTAATTTTATTTTAACCAAACAGAAAGGGAAAAATTAATGGAATGGCGATTAATAAAAGATAATTACCATACCGGTTTTATGAATATGGCTATTGATGAGGCAATAATGATAGCTCACCGGGAGGGTTTAGTTCCTCCCACTATCAGGTTTTATAAATGGGCTCCACCGGCTGTGTCTTTGGGGTATTTTCAGGACTTAAAAAAAGAGATTGATGTAGATGTTTGTAAGAATCTGGGAATCGACATTGTCCGTAGGCCAACAGGGGGAAAAGCAGTCCTCCATGATAAAGAATTAACCTATAGTTTTATAATTAGAGAAAACCATCCTTTAGTTAATAATTCTATATTAGAGACCTATAAGAAGATTAGCGGAGGAATGATTAGAGGTCTTTCTTATTTAGGAATAACAGCTGAATTAGTTCCTTTGAGAGAAAAATTAAAGAGCACTCCCTCAGGAAATGAGGCCAAATCCGAAATTTCCCATTCAGATATTAAATCAATCTGTTTTTCCGTTCCCTCTCAATACGAGGTACAGGTTGGTGGTAAAAAGATTGTAGGGTCTGCTCAGGTAAGAAAAGGAGGAATAGTTTTACAACACGGTTCTTTATTGATAGAATTAGAAAAAGATAAGCTATTTTCTGTATTTAATTTTCTTTCTGCTCAGATAAGAGAAAAACTAAAAACGAGATTTAATGCCACTAGCTTGGAAGAGATTTTAAAGAGAAAGATAAATTTTTCAGAATTATCAGAAATTCTTCCCCGTGGCTTTGAAGAAGAGTTTGGAGTAAGATTAGTGGAAGGCAAATTAACTGAACAGGAAGAAAAAATATCGAAAGAACTTTTAGAAAATAAGTACTCGACCTATGAGTGGAATTACGAAAGGAAAAATAATCAACTTGATTTTCAAAAAATAAAGGAGTAGGTAGATGATTAAACTTAAGAGTAAATTTATTGTAGTTGAGGGAGCCATAGGAGCAGGGAAAACAAGTTTAGTTTTATTGCTAAGTAAAAGGTTTAATGCAAGACATAATTTAGAAGTGGTGGAAGAAAATCCTTTTTTATCTAAATTTTATAATGATATAGAAAGATACGCCTTCCAGACTCAGATATTTTTTTTACTGAGCCGCTACAAACAACAATTAGAATTAGCCCAGCAAGATTTATTTAATCAATCAGTTTTTTCTGACTACCTATTTGCCAAAGATAGGATATTTGCTCATTTAAATCTTTCTGGAAATGAGCTTTCTATGTATGAACGCCTCTATGAAATTATGGTTAAAGGTATCCCTCGACCAGATCTAATTGTTTACTTGCAGGCGAGTACTGAAATGTTAATGAAAAGGATAGCACTAAGAGATCGGCCTTTTGAACGAAAAATGTCTTTTGAATATATGAGAAGATTGAATTTGGCTTATGAAGAATTTTTTTCTCATCCCGATAATTATAAGAAAATAAAACTAATTAAAATAAAGACTAACAACCTTGACTTTGTAGGTAAGAGTAAAGACCTTGAATATGTTATAGATGAAATTTACAAGGGGGATAGTTTAAAATGAAGAAATTTATTATAGTATCAGGGAATATTGGTTGTGGTAAATCAAGTTTAACTGATCTCTTGAGTAAAAGATTAGGTTGGAAACCGTATTATGAAGTAGTACAAAACAATCCTTATTTAGAGGACTTCTATGGAGATATGAAAAAATGGAGTTTTCATCTCCAAATATTTTTTCTGTCCAAGAGATTTCGCCATCATCAAGAGATATTAAAGAATCCTGCCTCTGTAGTTCAGGATAGAAGTATTTATGAGGATGTAGATATATTTGCAAAAAATTTAAATCAGCAGGAATATATGGAGGATCGTGATTATGAAAATTACCAGGAATTGTTTAACATAATGACCCAATTTCTCACTCCTCCGGATTTAATCGTCTACCTTCAAGCTTCAGTTCCCACTCTCTTAAAAAGAATTTCTTCACGAGGAAGAGATTATGAAAAAACTATTTCTGAGGAATATTTGAATCAGTTAAATATTTTATATGAGGAGTGGATAGAGAATTTTAGCATCTGCCCTATCTTAAATGTTCCGGCAGATGATTTAGATTTTGTCAAAAGACCCGAACATCTAAAATTGATTACCAATAAGATATTGGATAAACTCCAGGGAGTAGAAAAGGTAGTATTTGATTAGGAGGAAATATTTTGAGAGCAACATTAATTTATGCTGGAGAAAGTAAAAAATTAGAATTGTTTGTGAAAAAAATATCATCAATTATCGAAAGAAAAGGAAATGAATTAAAGGTAATTAAAACGGAAAGGGGAATAGTTAATTGCAATTTATTGCCTTATGAATTTGTCTTTGTGGGCTGCCCGGTTTCAAGTATGTTTAAAGGTAAGTTACCTTCTGAATTAATCGATTATATAAAACGATGTGCTGGATTGGAAAGAAAAAAGACTATTGCTTTTATCATTCCGTGGTTCATGGGAAACGATAAAACCTTAAAGAATTTAATGAGTTTATTAGAGAGTAAGGGTTCTTTTGTAATAGATTTCAAGCAGATTAGGAATATAGATAAAGACAGCGAGCTATTAGCCTCCCGTTTAAAATAAAATGCACCAGGGGACGGTTCTCTGGTGCATTATTGAGCGAGCATTCTCTTAAAAAGTACACCAGAGAACCGTCCCCTGGTGCATTTTTTAATCTTAAAGGAAATGCAAAATGGCAAAAGATGTATTAAAATTTTTAAGAGAGAAAGAATACGTTTCCGGTGAAGTTCTGGCAAAAAAATTGGGTATCTCCCGGGTGGCAATTTGGAAACAGATACAAAAACTAAAGGATAAGGGGTATAAAATAACATCCGACCAAAATCTGGGCTATTGCCTGGTTTCCCACCCCGATCTTTTACTCCCCCAAGAAATTCAAAGAGGATTATCCACTAACCATATCGGCAAAAAAATATATTATTTCCCCGAATTAAAATCTACCAATATAATAGCTAAAGAGAAAGTTTTACATGGAGCAGAGGGGATAGATGAAGGTACATTAATTATTGCTGAAAGGCAGAGTGCAGGGAAGGGGAGATTAGGCCGGGAATGGTTTTCACCTGCTGGAGGTATCTGGCTTTCCATAATATTATACCCTCGACTTTCTCCTTCTTATATATCTCGAATAACTTTAATGACCGCGGTAGCGGTAGTAAGGGCTATCAAGATATGCACTCAAATTGAATCTCAAATAAAATGGCCCAATGATATATTAATAAATGAGAAAAAAGTATGTGGAATACTGACTGAAATGAGTGCCGAGTTAGACATAATAAATTGGGTAGTAGTGGGAATAGGCATAAACGCAAATATAGATCATCAAGACTTCCCTAAAGATATTCAGGAAAATACAATTTCTTTAAAAGAAGTTTCAGGGAAAGAGATTTCGCGAGTTAAGTTAGTGAAGGACTTTTTACGGGAATTTAAAAGGTATTACGAAATATTAAAAAGAAGAGAATTTTTTTCTATCTTGAAGGAATGGAAACTAAACTCCCATACTCTGGGGAGAAAGATAAGGGTAGATATGGGAGAAAAAATTATTACAGGAGAAGCGGTAGATATAAACGAAGAAGGAGCCCTGATTTTAAAAAAAGAAGATGGCGAACTGGTAAAAATAATTTCCGGTACTATCATTTAATTTTTTTTGACATCACCGTTAACTTAAGATAATATGTTGGTTAACAATAATTCATCAGAAAATCGGAGGCTTTAAAGGTGTCAAAAATAAATATTCGTCAGATGACTTTAATTTCTTTGTTTGCTGCCTTAACTGCAGTAGGAGCATTCATTTCTATTCCCCTTTATCCTGTCCCTCTTACTTTGCAGACTTTATTTACTCTTTTGGCTGCTATGACCCTGGGAAGCGATATGGCAGCTTCCAGCCAGATAATCTATGTGTTTTTGGGGATAATAGGCTTACCAGTTTTTGCCGGTTTTAAGGCTGGGATAGGAATTCTATTTGGACCAACCGGTGGATTTTTATTTGGATTTATAATTTCCGCTTATGTTATTGGTAAGATAATAGAAGTAAAAAAAGAAAAGAATTTTTTTTATTATTTCTTGGCTGGTTTATCCGGAATGATAATTATTTATATAACCGGCATAACTCAACTATCTTTGGTCACAGGTATAGGAATAAAAAGGGCTCTGCTTATCGGAGCATTGCCTTTTTTACCCGGAGATATTTTAAAAATAATTGCCGCCTCCTTCATTGCCAGTAAATTGAAATTAATAAACCAATTAAAATAACTATAATAAATTAGATAGAATTAGTAGCCTCGAATAGATGGTTATGGTATAATTCAATATTATAGAATAGTAACACTATGTCTTATATCTTTCGGGGCGTAGCGCAGTTTGGAAGCGCGCTTGGTTCGGGATCAAGAGGTCGGAGGTTCAAATCCTCTCGCCCCGACCAGAATATTTATCTCAAAGCGACTTTTTTCCAGGATTAAATTACTCGATAGTCAAATCAAAAGAACAGCCTAACATTTTTATTTGACAAAAGTGTTTAGTAGCTATATACTTATATTATGAAACAAGTAAGAGATGTATCTCCACGATCTGTACTCGAATCCTTTAAACGAGTTGCCAGGAAATGGCAAAAATTGGAAAAGCAAACAAGGAAGTTCGGAACCGATATCGAATTATACAGTTCGGAAATTCACTTAATCGAGATGATCGGAGAAAATGAGGGATTAAGCGTAACAGATATTGCCAGATTACTTGATATAACAAAGGGTGCTGTTTCGCAAACTCTAAAAAAACTAGAAATAAAAAAATTAGCAAAAAAAGAGGAAGATCCCACAAATGCCTCAAGAGTCCTTGTGGAGTTAACTCCCCTGGGTTGGGAGGTTTTTAATGCACATAAGCGATGGCATGAGGCTATAGATGGCGGTTTCAGGAAGTATTTTTTGGAGTTAGAGAGTGAAAATATAATTTTTTTAAAAGAATTTCTTAAAATGTTCGAAGCATTCCTTGATAACAAGGGTAAGTCGAGGGAGTAATTTTTTTAGTTTGAGTGTTAAGTTACTATACACTTAATTGTTAGGGGGATAGAAAATAATAAAGAAATTATATTTCAGAAGGGATAAAGATGGGATAACGAATATAGTATTCAGGATTATAGTAATGGCATTTTTGATTAGGAATTGCATTTTTTTAAGGAGGTGAAAAATATAGATAAAAATAATGAAGAAGAGGACAAAAGAGTATTTTCTGAAAATATCTAATTATTTAATCTTATGGAGGTAAAAATTATGAAAAATTTAATTAATCGGATCATTGTGGGAATATTACTTATTACTATTTTTGCTACGACTATGTTTATAAAATCACCGGAAGAGATTGCAAGTATGCTGCTAAACATTACTAATCAGTTAAAATTATTTTCTGTTATTGTTCATATAATGTTTTTAGTAATTATGGTAGCAGGGTTAATCTATGAAAAGTTTAGAAATGTTTTGTTTTTTACATTTATTGCTTTTCTATCAATTTCTGCAACCATAATTGGGGTGATGTATCTATTACTGCCTAATATCATAATTTTTGGAATGTTCTTCGTCTTGATATTAAACGCATATAGAAACAAAAAACTGAATTTTAATTTGGAAAAACTAGAACCCATCAGTATATTTTTTGGAATAATTGGAATGATAGGTGGTTTTTGGTATTTACATTGGGTTGAAAATCCAATTTGGTTAAATGCATTATTTTATTCGCCATTAGGAAGTATAAATTGCCCTACAATGCTTACGATATGTGCCTTTCTATGTTTAACGGTAAAGCCAAGATCGAGAATTTTAGAGGATGTTGTTGGGTTAATCACTCTATTTTTTGGCTTTTTTGGTATCTTCCGATTAGGGGCATATATTGATATTGTGCTAGTAGTTTGTTCTCTATTTTTATTACTACGCTCGAGGTCTTGCATGACTTATGAGGATGTTTTAAAAAAATAAAGAATTAAGCCGTAAATATAAAAAATTTTAAGAAGATAATGCAGGAGAAAGAAATAGATTTATCGAATAAGATAATGGAGGTTTAAATTTTAATACTTTTTAAAGTGTGAATAAGATATAGCAATAGATATGGCAAAGGACATGAAAATATTAAACAAGGATATTGAAAAAAGAAATGACTATTAGAGAAATTAAGGCAAAATCTATATTACGTAAATATAAGAAGGTAGATTCCTGGTTTATCTCCCGTTACGGAATGAATTTGTACAGAGGTTGTACCCATAATTGTGTCTATTGTGACGGGAGAGCAGAAGGCTATTATGTAGATGGAGAATTCGGGGAAGATGTAACTGTTAAAGTAAATGCCATTGAGATTTTACGACAGGAGCTAGATCCGAAAAGAAAACGCATCCCTTTCAAACGAAGTTTTGTGATGATAGGCGGCGGTGTCGGTGATAGCTATCAACCGATTGAAGAGAAGTATCGATTAAGCCGAAAAGTTCTCGAACTAATGGATGAATATGATTTCCCCGTTCATATTCTTACCAAATCAACACTTATTAAAAGGGATATCGATATCTTAAAAAAAATTAACAGAAAAAATAGAGCGATTGTAAGTTTTAGTTTTTCGTCAGTAAATGATGAGATAAGCGCTATCTTTGAACCCGGTGTCCCGTCTCCCAGTGAAAGATTGAAAACCCTTGCTTTTTTTAAAAATGAAGGAATTGCTTGTGGTATGTTTTTACTTCCGGTTATTCCCTTTATAACTGACACACCGGAATTAATGGAAAAGACTATAGGAAAGGCGAGTAAAGCAGGCTTAGACTTTATCATCTTTGGAGGAATGACTTTGAAAGAAGGCAGGCAGAAAGATTATTTTTTTAAGACACTCAGAAATAAGTATCCGAAACTTATCGGGGAATATGAAAATATATACCAAAAAAACAAGTGGGGAGAGGCAGCAGGAGAATATTATAATTCTATAAATCTAACCTTTGATATTATTGTGAAAAAATATAAGATTCCTCCCCGTATTCCTCTTTCCCTTTATAAAGATATACTTGAAGAAAATGATTTAGTAGTAGTAATATTAGAGCATATTGATTATCTTTTGAAACTACAAGGAAGAACTTCTCCCTACGGTTATGCCGCCTACTCAATTTCAAAACTAAAAGAGCCTTTATCATCTATAAAGAGGGAATTGGAAAGAATAAACGGAGTAGGCAAAGTAACCGAAAGTATCATCTTGGAAATACTTAAAACCGGAAGTTCATCTTATTATAAAAAATTACTGAATGATTACTCAGATCAATAAGGAGATTACACAGATTTTTAATAGAGTGCAGAAATTTATATATTCAATCGGTGTATTCTAATATAATCCGTGTAATCACTTATTTACATTATAAAAGAACTAGTAATAAATTTATCTTTCTGGGTTTTAATCATATTATTATATTTTACTATTTATATTATTTTGGGCAGCACTTAATACTGCTTTTCATTAATTCTTTATAATCACCTAATGCATCGTGAATCCAGCAATCATCTCCACCGGCGCTCTCTCTGAAAGTTAAAGCCATAATATAAGCAAGTTCTTTTACGGTTGCCCCAGCATCCAGAGCTCCCTTAAAGTGTTTCTTTACACAGGGAACAGATCTGTTTTTAATAGCCAGTGCAAAGCAGATAAACTGATAAGTCTTTTCATCGATAGTACGTTTCTCCTTGTAAAGTTCATCAATCTCATCAAATTTCTGATTAAATTCCGGAAAATATTCAGCTAATAATCTCATTTTTTTACCTCCTCAATCCATCTTTTAATCTCTTCTTTCTCTGGTATTTTGCCTACTACCTTTACATCTCCATCAATGACTAAAGCGGGGGTAACCATAACCCCGTAATCGATAATTTTGTTGATGTCTGTTACTTTAATAATTTCTGCTAAAACACCAAGTTCATTGATCGCCTCTTCAGTTAATTCGCTCAGTTTTTTACACTTCGGACAACTAGCTCCTAAAATTTCAATTTTCATTTTTGTTCACCTCCTAAAAAATATAATTTCCCCAAAACCAACCACTTAAAGTAGCCAGGATAACCATAGTTACAATATAAACTGAAGCCTTTTTAAAACCAAATACTTTTATTATAGCCAACATATTGGGAAGGCTCATCCCTGGACCAGAAAGAAGTAACGCAAGGGCTGGACCTTTCCCCATTCCTAAGTTCATCAAAGTATCCACAAAAGGTGCTTCAGTCATAGTAGCAAAATAGCTTACTGCTCCGATAAGGGTAGCCAAAAAAGAGGAAAGCAAAGAATTTCCTGCCAACCAGTGTTCTATCCATTGCTGGGGAAGAATCTTCC
>DAOUWX010000368.1 GCA_030666935.1 Atribacterota bacterium
GAATATATCAATAATGAGAATTGTTTAAAACCGTGGAGCGACCAGAAGTTAGCAGATTTATTGAGTGAAAAAGGCAAAGTAAATATCTCTCGGCGAACAGTGGCTAAATACCGAGAGATATTGAAAATACCATCTTCTAATCTGCGTAAAAGATTCAATATTTAGTTATTTGGTTATCTGGTTAATTAATTTTTAGTATTAATTAACTAAATAACCAGGTAACTAACTAACTAATTAGTAATTTATCAAAACAAAAAAAGGAGAAGAAAGATGACAATAAAAGTAGGAATTAATGGATTCGGAAGAATCGGGAGGAATGTTTTTAGAGCCGGGTTAAAAGACAAAGAAATAGATTTCGTAGCAGTAAATGATATAACCGATGCTAAAACATTAGCGCATCTATTAAAATATGATTCTGTTCATGGTAAATTACCAGAAGTAAAATTAGAAGATGATACCATTTTAATTGGAGAGAGAAGATTGAAAGTATTGAGCGAAAGGGATCCTTCTAATCTTCCCTGGAAAGATTTAGGGGTAGAAGTTGTTATTGAATCTACGGGGATTTTTAGAGATAGAGAAGGAGCTTCAAAACATTTGACTGCTGGAGCAAAAAAAGTGGTTATATCTGCACCTGCTAAAGGAGAAGATATAACTATTGTAATGGGAGTTAATGAGGATAAGTACGTACCCGAAGAACATCATATAATTTCTAATGCTTCCTGTACAACTAATTGCCTCGCTCCAGTTGCAAAGATTCTAAACGATATATTTGGAATAGAGAAAGGGGTTATGACTACCATACACTCTTATACTGCAGATCAGAGTTTAATGGACCTTCCACATAAAGACTTAAGAAGAGCCAGAGCGGCGGCTCTATCTATGATCCCAACTACTACTGGAGCAGCACAGGCAACAAGTTTGGTAATCCCAGAATTAAAAGGAAAATTAACAGGTATGGCTTTTCGTGTTCCTACGCCTAATGTTTCAGTTGTGGATTTAGCAGTAGTACTAAAAAAGAAAACAAGTCTGGAAGAAATTAATCAATCTTTTAAAGAGGCCTCACAGGGGAGTTTAAAAGGAATTTTAGATTATATAGAAGAACCTTTAGTTTCTAAAGATTTTAACGGTAACTCCTATTCTTCTATTGTTGATGGGTTGTCTACTCTGGTAATAGATGGTAATTTAGCTAAAATTATAGCTTGGTATGATAATGAATGGGCTTATTCTTGTAGAATACTAGACCTAATAAAATATATTTGGAAATAAATAATAAGTATCTCGTATATTAGCGTAGAGCGGACAGCGTTTAGCGGATAGTGAAGAAAAAGAGAAAAGAAGGAAGTCAGAATAAAGTCGTTTCGCATATTACTTTAGGTTCCTCTTTTATCATTGCGAGGGAGTGAAACAACCGAAGCAATCTTAAACGGGGATTGCCGCGCTCTGATAAATCAGAGCTCGCAATGACCTAGAATAAAGTAGACCGTTAACCGAAAACTTGCATCTAATACTAACGACTAAATTAGACAATTGGGGGTTAAAATAATGCGTATTCCGGTAATTGCTGGAAATTGGAAGATGAATAAAAACATCGTAGAATCAGTATCTTTAGTTAAGGAACTAAAAGATTTTGTTCGTGAAATCAAAGGAGTAGATATTGTTGTTTGTCCACCTTTTACTTCTCTTTGGGTGGTAAAAGAAATAATTAATGGCTCAAACCTCTATCTGGGAGCTCAGAACATGTATTGGGAAACCAAAGGAGCATTTACCGGAGAAACATCTCCCCTGATGCTTAAAGATGTGGGATGTGAATATATTATATTGGGTCATTCCGAAAGAAGACAATATTTTAAGGAGACTTCTGAAGAAGTTGCCAGGAAGACCGAAGCTGCACTCTCAGTTAATCTTATACCTATTGTGTGTGTAGGGGAAAATTTAAAGGAAAAAGAAAGTAGTAAAACTAAGATTATAATAGAACAGGAGATTAAAGCTTTATTTTCAAAAATCGATTCTACTTTAGCAGGAAGAATAATTGTAGCCTATGAACCTATATGGGCTATCGGTACAGGCAGGTCTAGCAGCTCGCAGGATGCCAATACAATAATTA